>DATEZM010000197.1:0-4530 GCA_035255625.1 Rhizomicrobium sp.
CGGCGAGGCCGGCGCGCGCGACGCCGGCAAGTTCAGGCTGGAAGGCAAGGAGTATGTCGTTGCCGACGGCGATGTGATGCATTTCCGCTTCAACGCATAATCGCCGCAATCGCACCGCACTGACGCCGCGATGCGTGCCCAGGCTCCCCCTCGAACGACCGGAGGGGCATGCCATGGTTCGTCATTCGATCGCGCTCGTCGCGTGCGCATTGGTTCTTGCGGGCTGCGGCGACCGCACGCCGCGACAGCCACAGCCGGTGGTCGTCAGCGCGCCCGCGCCGCCGGAAGCCACAGTCGAGGCCGATACGACGGCGCCTACCAACGGCGTCACCTCTGTCGTCACCCAGCAATTCAGCTACACGCATAACTGGACTCTGCGCATGCCGCATGGCGCCGTGTCGCCGCGCTTCACGCGCGCCCGCGATCTGTGCCTGCAGGACAAAGCCATTGGCTGCAGGCTCGTAACGGCGAACATTTCACAAGGCGATGGCACGCCCGACAGCATGACGTCGGCGTCGCTGGAGGTGCAGCTGCCGCACACCGCGCTGGCGCCGTTCGAGCATGCCCTGCTGGCGCCGGTGCGCGGCGAGAAACCGGGCGACGCGATCATGGTCTCGCGCCAGACCCAGGCGCAGAGCGTGGAGACGCAGGCCGCAGATACCGGCCGCAAGGTGGCGCAGCTCACGGACTATCGCGACCGGCTGGCGGCATTGGAAAAGCGGCCCAATCTGAGCGTCGACGACCTCATCAAGCTGGAAGGCGAGGAATCGCGCGTACAGAGCGAGCTCGATGCCGCGAGCGGGCTGCAGCGGACGCTCAATGACGGGATCGCCCGCGAGGACGTGACGATCCAGCTCAACGAGACCCCCGTCGTGGTCGAAGCGGCCGGGCCGATTGCGCAGGCCTGGCGCGATGCCGGCGACACCTTGGCCGAGAACACGGCGAGCGCGCTGCGCTTTGCGATCGGCGCAATTCCGTGGCTGCCGGTGCTGGCGCTCGCGATCTTCCTGATCGCGCGGGCGTGGCGGTTGTTTCGGCGCCGGCAAAAGGCCATCGTTGCCCCTGGATAATAAAACCGGAGGACATCATGGCGCTCAAGGGCAAGATGGAGCAGATGAAGATGAGCGATGGCGCCAGCATCGGCGTCTATCGCGTCCAGGCGGAAAGCAAGCGGCGCGGCGGACTGGTGCTGATCCAGGAGATCTTCGGCGTCACCGAGCACATTATGGAATTGTGCGACGGCTATGCGGCAGACGGCTATGAGGTGCTGGCGCCGGCGCTCTACGACCGCGAGCGTCCGAATTTCCAGGCGAGCTATTCGCCGGAGGACATCCAGGTCGCGATCAAGCTGGCGCGCGCAGAACATCCCTTCGATCTATCGATCGCGGACACGCAGGTCTGCATCGACGATCTGAAAAAGCGCGGCCACGTCTTCATCACCGGATATTGCTATGGCGGCAGCGTGACCTGGGCGGCAGCGGGACGTTGCACGGACTTGAGCGCCGCCAGTGGCTATTACGGCGGCAATATCGGCCAGATGATCGACCTGAAACCGAAATGCCCGACCATCCTGCATTTCGGCGAGAAGGACCACGGCATTCCGATGGAGGTGGTGCGCAAGATCGAGGCCGCGCATCCCGGCGTGAAGGTCTATGTCTATCCAGCCGGTCACGGATTCAATTCCGACCGCCGCACGGATTACGACGAGGCCTGCGCCAAGCTCGGCAAGCAGCGGACGCTGGAGCTGTTTCGCGCGAACGGGGGGTAGCTCCATTGTCATCCCCGGCCGAGTGACGCGTAAGCCTCGCGAGGGGAAGGGGACCCTGGTCGAGACAACAAAAGCTGCTGCTCGCTTCGTTCTACACCTCGTCTTACGCCTGCAAGTGGTTCTACGAGAAACTGGGCGAGGACTATTCGTCAGCCCGAGTCGCAAGCCGAATTGAGCATCGAGACTGTGAGACCGAGGCAACTTCAATGCCTTGGTCCCCTTCCCTCGCCGTGCTTCGCACAGCTCGCCGGGGATGACAGTCGAACTGCTGTGGCAATGGAACTCCGCCACTCTTTCGCCGGATTCGGGAACCGGAACGGCGAACGCGCGCAATCGTTTGAATGCACGGGTAACGGGGCTCTGGAAGCAGAGGAGTTGCTGATGTCCATTCGAGGAATCCTGAAACCGCTATGTCTGGCGCTGCTGGCGGGCGCCGCCTTTGGCGCGAGCTCCGCCACTGCACAGGACAATGGCCGCACCGACGATCCGTATGCGACAGGATCGCAGGAGCAGGTCATCGTCATCCAGCCACGCTATCGCAGCTATCGCGACGGCCAAGGCATCGGCCTGCCGGGCAAGCTGAGCCTGTCGCGCGACGTGTCCTATAGCGATCTCGATCTCAGGACGAGCGCCGGCGCGCGGGAACTGCGCGTGCGCGTCGACGACATGGCGCGCGATGTGTGCCGCGAACTGCGCGACACCTATCCGCTGAAGGAGCAGCCCGGCGAGACCAAGTGCTATGAGGGCGCCTACAAGGACGCGATCGTCAAGGCCGACGCCGCGATCCGCGATGCGCGCTGGGATCACTACTATCGGGCGGGTTATCGCTACTAAGCGATCCGGCCGCACGGCTCTTGCTCTCTCCCCGCAACGGGAGAGGGCATTCTTTTTTAGCGCAACGCCGCTTCGATATTGCCGCCGTCGACGGTGATCACGGCGGCGGTCGTCTTTTCGGCATGGGCGAGATAGACGAAGGCCTCGGCGACTTCCGACGCATAGACTTCGCGGCCGAGCAGATTGCCCGACATGTAGCCCTCTTCCGATACGCCGCGCGCTTTGGCGCGGGCGGCGACCATGTCGTCGGTGAGCAGGCCAGAGCGGATGCGGTCGGCGTTCACGGCGTTGGCGCGGATGCCGTCTTTGCCGTGGTCGAGGGCGTATTGGCGCACGAGGAAAAGCGTCGCCGCCTTCGGTAACCCATAAGGCCCGAAATCCTTGCCGGGATTCACTGCCTGCTTCGACGTGTTGAACAGCAGGCAGCCATAAGTGCCCTGCGCCTTCATGACGTGCACAGCGTGCTGCGCCACGCTCTGATGCGCGAAGAAGTTGAGTTCGAAGGACTTGCGCAGCACCGCGTCATCGACGCTGCCGATATTGCCCTGCCACGCCGCGCCGGCGTTGGAGACCACGATATCGACGCCGCCGAAGGCTTCCACCACCTTGTCGAACGCGGCTTTCACGGATACCGGATCGGTGACGTCGCACGGGATCGCCAGTGCGTGCTTGTGGACGGCCTTGGCGGCTTTTACCGCCGCGTCGTGATCGCGGTCGAGGATCGCGACCTCCGCGCCTTCCGCCGCCATGGCGCGCGCCGTGGCGGCGCCGATGCCGGAGCCGCCGCCGGTGACGACGCAGACCTGGCGGGCCAGCGTCTTCTCCGCCGACTTGCCAAGCTTGGCCTGCTCCAGCGACCAGTATTCGACCTCGAACATGTCGTTCTCGGAGATGCACTTGTATTGGCCGATTGCTTCCGCGTCGGTGATGACCTCGGCCGTGTTCTCGGCGATGTCGGCGGCGATGGCCGCGTCCTTCGCGGTGGCGCCGACGCCGAACATGCCGATGCCGGGCACCAGGATGACGCGTGGCAGCGGATCGAGTTCTTTTTTCTTCGGCTCCGATGTCGCATTGTTGCGCGCGAAATAGTCGTGATAGCGCGCGACGAAGGCTTCTACAGCCGCCGTCACGTCTTTCTTCCAGTCGTCGAGCTTGTGCGCGTCGGGCGCCGACACGACGAGCGGCCAGTTCTTGGTGCGGATGGTGTGGTCGGGCGTCACGACGCCGATCTGGCTGTAGCGCGCGAGATCGGCGCCGTTCACATAGTTCAGAATCGCCGGCGAGGTGCGGAAGCACAGGATCTGGCGCTTGACCGTACCAGCCATGGCGTTGCGCTCGATGGCGACGGCGCCGCGCAGGATCGGCGCGATCTGCGCCACACTCGCCAGGAGCGCCGGCAGCTTTGCCTGCGCGATCGGTTTGCGCTGACGGCCGAGGCGTTCCTCCGCCATCGTCACGAATTCGATCATGCGCTCATAGGCTTGGCGCGCATTGTCGCCGACGGTGAAGATACCGTGCTGCAGCAGGACGAGGCCTTCGACCTTCGGATTGCGGTCGAACACATCGGCCACGGACTTGGCCAGCGCGAAGCCCGGAATCGTGTAGGGCACATAGGCGACTCTGTTGCCATAGACGTCGCGCACCACGGCCTCACCGTCGGGCTGGTCGGTCAGCGCGAGCACCGCGGTGGAATGGGTGTGGTCGATGAATTTGTGCGGCAGGAAGGCGTGCAGCAGCGTCTCGACGGACGGGTTCGGTGCCGACGAGTCGAGCAGGTTGATGCGCTGGAAGTTGACCATGTCTTCGTCGGACAGTTTGGTCAGGGCGCGCAGGCGGCGAAGTTCGGCGAGGCGCACGGCGGGAAGCCCGGCCGGCTCGATATTGCCCATGTCCCAGCCCGAACCCTTGACGCAGATCACCTCGACCTC
>DATEZM010000198.1:0-2912 GCA_035255625.1 Rhizomicrobium sp.
CACGACGAGATCGGCATCGAGCTTGAGGCCAGCGATCTCGCTGGCGCTCAGCAGGCCATCGGCCGAAGTCGACGACGCGGCGCCTGACGGTGGCGAGAGCACGAGACCGGGCTCGGCCTGGCAGTGCAGCTCGCCCGGCAACAATCCGTGGGTCGCGAAATAAAGGACGGCATATTGGTCGAGCCCGGCGGCGCGCACGGCCGTCTCGCTCGCAGCAGCGCCGGTCAGGATCGAGCCCGGTGAGGCGCCCAGCGTGCGGCCAACCGCCTGCACTTCACCCGCCGTCTCAGGCAGCGGCGGCAGCGCCCGCAGCAGCGCGGGGTCGGCGACGGCGCCTTCTTGGCAGGCCGACGCCAGCGCGGAGAGCGCCTTGGTGCCCGTCGCGCCCGTAAAGGTCGGATTGCCGACGCCGAAGAAGGGCTTGGGCGCGCGTGCCGTCTGCTCATCGCGCAAACTGACCAGCGCGCGCGGCGACGGCACCTGGCTGATGGCGTAGCGGCGCACCAGCCAGTCGGCGCTGGCATAGCCGGCCTTGGGTTCGTCCATCACAAGCAGCGAAAGCGGCAGGCTCGACAACGCCCCGCCCGGCGCCACGATCAGGTGGTTCGCGCCGCCAAGCGCCGGCGCGACCGGCGCCATCAGATCCTTGTAGAGCGCATAGGAGGACTTCAGGCTGAAAGGAGAGAGCCGGCCGAGCTTGGGTTCGAACGCCGCGCGCAATCCGGCGACGTCGTCGGAAAGACTCTGCGTCGTCACGACAAGTGGTGCTGTGCTGAGACCCTCACGTGTGACCACCAGCGCGAAGCTGCCCTTGGCGCCGATCACGAAGGTGAGAAACGCCTCGCCCGCGCCAAGATGCTTCTGAAAATCGGCCAGCTCGACGGGGCCGGGATCGGCGAGCCGCGCATAGGCCGGATAGCTCTGAACAACCTTGGCCTGGATCGCGTCGGCACTGGCCGATGCCGCCTTGAGATCCGCGTCGTATTTCGCGGCTAGCGTCGCGTTGCGCTCGTCGCTCGCCTTGGCGTTCTCCGCCGCCAGTTCGAGCCGCGCATCGTCGCGCGCGGCCTGGGCGACTTCGAGTTGACGCACCAGCTCGGCAAGCGCCGGATCGCCGGCGGCCTGACGCGCCGCAACGCGCGCAATGGTTTGGTCGGCGAGATCGGACGTGACGAGCTGAGCGGCGCGGAACATATCCGCATCGAGGCTCGCGCGCTGCGACCCGTCCTGTGCCGCCAGGGCGGAAGCGGCGCTGAGAAACGGCACGATCTGGTCGGTGACGATCTCGGAGCGCGCGATCTGGTCCTTGGCGAGGATCGCAAACGCCTTGCGATAGGACGCGACGGCGGCGGGATAGAGCTGCTGGCTGGCATAGAAGGCGCCGAGCTGCAGATCGGCGCGCGCGGTGGGCGCAGTGTCGCCGAACAGCTTTGTGTCGAGCTCGAGCGCCTCGATGAAATCGCGCTCGGCGACCACAACGCGGCCCTGCGCGGCGTTGACCTCGCCCATCAGCGCGACCATTTCGGGCCGCCACCACAGCGGCAACCCCGGCTCTTCAGTGATGATCCACAGCGCTTCCTCGGCCGCGGCCTGGGCGCTCGCATTGTCGCCAAGACGCAGCGCCATCTCCGCCTCGATGCGCAGCGAATGGGCGAGTTCGCCTTCCAGCGCGACAGGTGCGACATATTCCTGGGCGCTGGTGTCGGCGACAGCGGCAGCGCGCGCCGCATCGACTTCGCCGCGGCGCTGCGCGGTGGCAGCGCGGGCATATTTCAGCGCATCGGCGTAGTTGCGCTGATTGGCCGAGTCGAGCGCCTGATAGGACGCGAAGCGCGCCCGCGCCGAGGCGCTGGCCGAACCCTCGATGATCGGCGACGCGCGACGGAACAGGGCAGCAGCCTCGTCGAAACGGCCCTGGTTGGAAACCTGGAGCGCCAGTTCCGCCAGCGTCTCGCCGACCGCCAGCGAATTGGCGCCATAGGCCTGGGTCTGCAACTCGAGCACGTGGCGATAAGCATCCTCCGCACCGGCGTAATTGTCGGCGCCGCTGTAGAGCCTGGCCGACTCGATGGCGGCCTTGAGGGCGTCGCTCGGTGGGCTGGCGGTCTGTGCCGACGCGGCGAGCACTCCTGCGAGCATCGCCGCGCAGGCCACAAGATGGGTCAGGCGCCGCTTGCTCATTGCCATAGGGCCTCGTTGCCCCAGCTGGAGAAGTCCTGATCGGCCGGCGGGATGGCATGCACGCTGTTCGCACCGCCCGTAGGCGCGGTCTGCGTCAGCATGCCGGCCAGGATCGTCTGCGTGGCCGCCTGCTTCTTGGCGCCGTCGAGCGAATCCGCGATGACGACGGTGGCACTGTCCGACGTGTTGGGCGAAACGCTGTCGGCGTTTCTGTCGTCAAGCGAAGCGAGCGGGCCGGGCGGCGTGTTGTCCTCTATGTGCGCCGAGAGTGTCGCCGCGCCGCCTTCCGGCTCTTGTCCGGTGACGACGACGGAATTGATCGTGGTGATCGGATTGTAGCCGTTCGCGTTGTTGTTGGCGGTGTTCGTCACCACGACGCCGATCGTGCCCGGATCGTTGCCGAACTCCGACGGCGTAGTGACTCCTTCGATCGTGCCCGACACTGTGCCCTGGCCGGTGAAATTGCCGATCGCGGCCTGCGAGCCCAGGCCCGAGCCGGTGGTGTAGGTGATGTTCCCATTGGCGTCGATCTGGATATTGCCGCTGATATTGCCGTCGGAATTGAGCGAGGCGTCGCCATTGCCGATCAGCGAGAAGCCGTTGGCGCCCGGCCCGCCGGTGAGCGCGAGGTCGGTCACCGTGATATTGCCCGAGACGGTGAAGTTCGCCACCGTCGTGGTCGGCCCCGAGTTCACCGCATAGCCGCCATTGCCGATCTGGGCATAGGCGTT
>DATEZM010000199.1:0-4581 GCA_035255625.1 Rhizomicrobium sp.
GAAGCGCGCGCTGCAGAGCGCAGCGCGCCCCGTCCGGCGCCTGTAGTAGCGGGGCCGCGGCCACGCGCCAACCGCGAAGAACGTGTGACGATGAGCCGGCTGCGCAAGACCATCGCGCTGCGCCTCAAGGAATCCCAGAACACCGCCGCCCAGCTCACGACCTTCAACGAGGTCGACATGAGCCACGTCATGGCGCTTCGCGCGGAGTACAAGGACAACTTCGAAAAGAAACACGGCGTGCGCCTCGGCTTTATGGGCTTCTTCGTGAAGGCGTGCATCGCGGCACTCAAGGAATTGCCCAACGTCAACGCCGAGCTCGAAGGCGACGACATCGTCTACAAGAACTATTACGACATCGGCGTAGCGGTCTCGACCGAACGCGGCCTCGTCGTTCCGGTGGTGCGCGATGCAGACCTGCTGTCGCTCGCGGGCATTGAGGCGAAGATTCACGATTACGGCCTGCGCGCCCGCGACAACAAGCTGAAGCTCGACGAGCTCCAGGGCGGCACCTTCACGATCACCAATGGCGGCGTGTTCGGCTCGCTGATGTCGACGCCGATCCTCAACACGCCGCAATCGGGCATCCTCGGGATGCACAAGATCCAGCCGCGCCCCGTTGCCGAGAACGACAAGGTCGTCATCAAGCCGATGATGTATCTCGCGCTCTCCTACGACCACCGCCTAGTCGACGGCCGTGAGGCCGTGACCTTCCTTGTGCGGGTGAAGGAAAACCTCGAAGACCCGCAGCGGTTGCTGCTGGATATCTGAGCATTTTCTGACCCCTCCCGTTCACGGGAGGGTTGATCGTCAAGCGACCTGCTTGACCATCATCTCGAGTCTGGCGAGCTTGACATCACGCCCGGTGATAGGGGTGCCCGGCAAGAATGGTCAGAGACCGATAGATCTGCTCGGCGAGCATCGCGCGCGCCAGCAGATGCGGCCAAGTCTGCGGCCCGAAGGCGAGGCTGCGGCCGGGTTTCTTGCTGGGTAACGGCGCCAGCCCGTCCGGCCCGCCGATCACGAAGCAGAGGTCCTTGGTGCCCGCGTCGCGCAGGGCGCCCAGCATCTCGGCGAAGTCCTCCGACGTCATGCCCCTGCCCTTGGCGTCGAGAAGGACGACATGCGAACCGGCCGGCACGCGGCGAGCAAGCCGCTCGGCCTCGTCGGCCATGCGCTTCTTCAACTCACGCTCCTTGGAGACGGCAACTTCCTCGCAAACGACAGCGGTGAACCCCATGCGGCGGCCCATCGCCTGGGCGCGGCCGACGAAGTCCTCCGCCAGTGCACCTTCCTGGGTGCCACGTGAAAATCCGACCGCGAGAATATGAAGACGCATGCGCGATCAGGCCCGCTGGCGCCTGGGCTCTCCGACCGACCACATGCTTTCGAGGTTGTAGTACTCGCGCACTTCCGGCCGGAAGATGTGAACGATCACGTCGCCGCCGTCGACCAGTACCCAGTCGCCCTGGCTCGCGCCGTTGACGGGGCGCGTGCCGTAGCCGGCGTCCTTCAGCCGCCGCGCCAGATGCTCTGCGATCGACGCGACATGACGCGACGAGGTGCCGGTGGCAATCACGATCGCGTCGGCCAGCGACGAGCGGCCCTCCATCGCGATGGTCACGATGTCGAGCGCTTTGTCGTCTTCCAGCGAGGCGCGGATACGGTCGAGCAGGGCGCGATCCACCGGTTCCGCCCGCTGGACCGCGACGGCTTTGGGCGTGGCTTTCCTGGGTTTCCTGGGAGCAGCTTTCTTGGGCTTGGCGGCTTTGGGCTTTGCCTTTGGGGCGCGTGTCTTGGTCTTGGCGGTCAGTGTTCGTCCTCCATCGCGCGGAACCTGCGCGGCTCAATTGAACCTATCACGCAGGCAACACGCCGACAAAGCCGTCGCCAAAGCGCTGTGCGGCGCGGATCGCGGTCGCGCTCTGCGGATTGCGCCGTCCTTCGAGGACCAGGATGGCGGGCGTCGACGCCGTGCAGAAATGCCGCTCCGCGCGAACCTGGCCGAAGCGCTGGATCGGCTTGGCGGCGCGCATCGCCATCACGGTACCCGGCCGCTGGATCACCGCAATGGGAACGCGGTGTGCCAGATCGGCCCAGCGATGCCAGCGGCGGAAGATCTGCAGATTGTCGCTACCCATCAGCCAGGTGAATTTCAGCTGCGGAAACCGCGTCTGCAGCGCGCAGAGCGTGTCGTAAGAGTAATGCGTGCGAAAATCGTGCTCGATATCCATCACCACGATGCGCGGATGATGCGCCACCCGTCGCGCGGCCGTGACGCGATCCACCAGCGGCGCCATGCCATGAACGGACTTCAGCGGGTTCTGCGGCGTGACCAGCCACCAGACATAGTCGAGACCGAGCCGCTTCAGCGCCACTTCGCTGACATGGACGTGACCCTCATGCGCCGGATTAAACGAGCCGCCCAGTAGTCCGATCTTGAGTCCGGGCGCCACCGGCCCCGGCGGGCGCACCCAGTTCGCATGCGGGCGTTCGAGCTTGGTCACGGCCTGATCTGCCCGGTGCCGCGCACCACATATTTGAACGTCGTGAGCTGCTCGACGCCAACGGGGCCGCGCGCGTGCAGCTTGCCTGTTCCGATACCGATTTCCGCACCCATTCCGAACTCCGCGCCATCGGCGAATTGCGTCGAGGCGTTCCATAGCACGATGGCCGAGTCGAGCGCCGAGAGGAAGCTTTCGGCGGTCGCCTTGTCCTCCGTCACGATGGCCTCGGTGTGGTGCGAACCGTAACGTTCGATGTGCGCGACGGCATCTTCGACGCCATCGACCGCCTTCGCGGCAATCACCGCGTCGAGATATTCCGTGGACCAGTCATCGTCATTGGCGGCTTGTGCCTGCGGGAACACAGCCCGGACGGCAGCGTCTGCGCGGACGGCGCAGCCGGCCTGAACCAGATCGCCAAGCACTGCGACGCCCAGCGTCGGCAGGATTGCACGGTCGATCAGCAGGGTCTCCGCCGCGCCGCAGACCGAGGTGCGGCGCATCTTGGCGTTGACCGCGATGGCGCGCGCCTTCGCCGGATCCGCTGCCGCATGAACATAGACATGGCAGACACCTTCGAGGTGCGCGAGCACCGGCACGCGCGCCTCGGCCATCACGCGTGACGTCAATCCCTTGCCGCCGCGCGGGATGATCAGGTCGATGGCGCCGTCGAGACCTTCGAGCATCATGCCAACCGCTTCGCGATCCGTCGTCGGCACGCGGATGACGGCGGCCGCGGGCAGCCCAGTCACGGTCAGGGCGACGCGTATCGCGTCGTGAATAGCCTGCGTAGAATGTATCGAATCCGAGCCGCCGCGCAGGATGCAGACATTGCCGGATTTGAGGCAGAGCGCGGCGGCGTCCGCCGTCACGTTAGGCCGGCTCTCATAGATCATGCCGACGACGCCGATCGGCGTGGCGACGCGGGCGATGTCGAGCCCGCTCGGCGCCGTCCAGCGGGCCAATTCGCGGCCCACCGGATCGGGCAGCGCGGCGACGGCTTCGACGCCAGCCGCCATCGCCTCGATGCGATCCGAATTCAGGGTCAGGCGGTCACGCAAGGCGGTGGAGAGATCTCGCGCGGCGGCGAGGTCGCGCTCGTTTGCCTCAAGGATTGCGGGCGTTCCGTTGCGAATCTCGTCGGCGGCAGCAAGCAGCGCCATGTTCTTGGCTTCCGTCGAGGCCTCGCGCATCGCCCGTGCGGCGGCGCGCGCCGCGGCACCGAGGCCCAGCATCTCCTCGCGCAGGCTCACGACACGCTCGCCGTCAGCGCGAGATCGTCGCGATGGATCATCTCGTCGCGGCCGCGATAGCCGAGGATCGCCTCGATCTCGGCGCTGCGCTTGCCAGCAATCCGTTCGGCATCTTCCACGCCGTAAGCGACGAGGCCGCGCGCGAGCTCGCGTCCCTGAGCGTCTTTCACCACGACAGCGTCGCCGCGCACGAAGCGGCCGTCGATCTGGCGGATGCCGGCGGGAAGCAGGCTCTTGCCGTCGGCCAGCGCCTTCGCCGCGCCGGCGTCGATGATCAGCGTGCCTTCCGGCTTGAGTACGCCGGCGATCCAACGCTTGCGCGCCGCGGCCGGCGTGCCGCTGGCGGCAAAGCGCGTGCAGCGCTCGCGATTGCGGATGGCTGCGAGCGGATGATTGGTCGTTCCCTTGGCGATGATGACCTCGCAACCCGCGGCCGTTGCGATCTTCGCCGCGGCGAGCTTGGACGCCATGCCACCGCGCCCTACGCCTGAAACCGATTCTCCTGCCATGGCTTCGATCGCAGGCGTGATCGCCGACACGTCGGCAATGTAACGAGCGTCGGTATTGCGCGTCGGATCGGCGCTATAGAGCCCGTCGACATCGGAAAGCAGCACGAGCCGGTCGGCGCCCATCATGCTGGCGACACGCGCCGCAAGCCGGTCGTTGTCGCCATAGCGGATCTCCGCCGTCGCCACCGTGTCGTTCTCGTTGATCACCGCGACGCTGCCGAGTTCGATCAGCGTGTTGAGCGTGGCGCGCGCGTTGAGGTAGCGGCTGCGCTGTTCGGTATCACCCAGCGTTAGAAGCACTTGCGCCGCGACGATGCC
>DATEZM010000200.1:0-4142 GCA_035255625.1 Rhizomicrobium sp.
TATACGCCGCCGTGGGAATTCCAAATTCGGCGCAAAGGTCTTTCACGAAGCCTTTCGAACCTTCCAGCACGGCGGCTGCCTTGCTCGGTCCCGTGGCGCGGATGCCCACGGCCTCGAACGCGTCCCATAGCCCGCCGACCAGTGGCTGGTCCGACGCGATCACAACGAAATCGATCTTCTTTTCACGCGCAAAAGCGACCAGCGCCGGAAAATCCATGACCGCGATCGGAACGCACTCCGCCACCTCGGCGATGCCCGCATTGCCTGGCGCGCAATAGAGCTTGGTCAGCAGCGGGCTGGCCGCGAGCTTCCACGCCAGCGCATGTTCCCGGCCGCCGGAGCCGACAAGAAGGACTTTCATGGCGCCGCCTCAGCCATCCGTTTGGATGGCGTAAACGACAAATGGCTTGCTTTCCACGAGTATCGTCTGTTTCCACACCTTCTCACGGTTTGGCACCGGCTCAAACGGCGCGCGATAGGCCTGACCGACTAAGGCCTGCATCAGTTCGCGGTTTAGGGATGAAAAAGCGCTGGCTGGAAACTTGGTCCAATCCACAAAGCCCTTGTGATTGCTTCGACGTGCCTGAACAACGTGGCTATCGCCGTCATAGGTAACGACATAGGTGAAGAGAGGCATTTCGCGCGTACCTGGAGACTGGGGTAGTATCGCTGAGTCATGTCAGAAGCCAAGCCTCTTCCCAACCTGCCCGAATATTCGGTCAGCGAGATCTCGTCGGCGCTCAAGCGCACGGTGGAGGACGCCTTCGCCTTCGTGCGCGTGCGCGGCGAAATTTCAGGGCTGAAATTCCACTCCTCTGGCCATGTCTATTTCGATCTGAAGGACGACAAGGCGGTGCTCAACGCCGTGATCTGGCGCGGCACGGCGCAGCGTCTCAAGGTCAAGCCGCAGGCCGGGCTCGAAGTCGTGTGCACCGGCCGCATCTCTACCTATGCCGGCTCGTCGCGCTACCAGATCATCGTCGAGCAGGTCGAACTTGCCGGCCTCGGCGCCCTGATGGCGATGCTGGAGGAGCGCAAGAAGAAGCTCGCCGCCGAGGGCCTGTTCGACCCCGCGCACAAGCGCAAGCTTCCCTTCCTGCCCGAGGTGATCGGCGTGATCACCTCGCCCACCGGAGCGGTGATCCGCGACATCATGCACCGGCTCGAGGCGCGCTTTCCGCGCCGCGTCCTGCTCTGGCCGGTGGCGGTGCAGGGCGAGCGCGCCGCGGCAGAGGTCGCCGCTGCAATCCGCGGCTTCAATGCGATGGTGCCCGGCGGAAGGCTGCCGCGCCCCGATCTGCTGATCGTCGCGCGCGGTGGCGGTTCGATCGAGGACCTGATGGCGTTCAACGAGGAAGCCCTCGTCCGCGCCGCGTTCGAGAGTACGATCCCGCTGATCTCTGCCGTTGGCCACGAGACCGACACGACGCTGATCGATTTCGTCTCCGACATCCGCGCCCCGACGCCGACCGCCGCCGCCGAGCTTGCCGTGCCGGTGCGCAGCGAACTCCTGGGTCAGACGTTCGATTTTACGCGCCGCCTGCTGCGCTGTTTCTCCAAGGGGATGGAAGACCGCCGCCGTCATCTGGCGCAGCTTGTCCGGGTGCTGCCGCGCGCCGAAGCGCTGTTCGCCCAGCCGCGTCAGCGTCTCGACTATGCCGGCGAGAATTTGGGGAAAGCGCTCCGCACCAACCTCCAGGAGCATGGTCACAGGCTGGTTAGCGCAGGGGCCTTGCTCAGTCCCACGCGAATGCGCCGGCAGATCAAGCTGGGTGCGGAACGCGCCTCGGCACTCGGCCAGCGTCTGGCACGCGTCCAGCGCACACACCTCGCCGAACGGCGCAAACATCTGGAGTCGTTGGCGCGTGTTCTGGAAAGTTCGTCCTATCGTTCCGCGCTCGAACGCGGCTTCGCACTGGTGCGGGGCGAGGACGGCGCTATCCGCCGCCGCGCCGCCGCCGTCTCGCCTGGCGAACACCTGACACTGACCTTCGCCGATGGCGAAAGCCCGGTTACGGCCGACGGCTCCGCCGCTCCGAAGTCGAAGTCGCCGCCCAAGCCCCGCGGCGGCCAGGGAAGTTTATTCTGACGCGCCGGTTGGCTAGGATATCGTCATGAACAAGATGGACCGCGAGTTGAGGCCTGAAGGCGAGGCCGTTCTGGAATATCTCGACGGCGAGTTCCGTGTCGTGAAGCCCGGCGCCTTCGTGACCTGTGCGGTCACCGGCGTGCACATTCCCATCGAGGCGCTGCGTTATTGGAGCGTTGATCTCCAGGAAGCCTATGCCAATCCGGTCGTGGCGCTGAAGCGTTTCCAGGACGCCGGAAAGACCCCCCAAGGTTCCAACAAGTGATTACGCGCCGGCTCGCTCTTGCGACAGGCATGGCCGCCGCATTCGCGCCGCGCGCGCTGCTTGCCGCGCCCCAGCGCCTCGCGCTGACCGGATCGATGGAGCAGGGTAGCCTCGTTGTCGGCCGGGGTGAACCGGGCTGCCGCGCCACGCTCGATGGCGATTCGATCCGAACCTCGCCTGAGGGCGTGTTCGCGTTCGGTCTCGACTGGGATCAGACCAAGCCCGCGCATCTCGCCGTCACCTTCGAGGACGGCACGGTCGAGACACGCCAGCTCGATCCGATCTTGCGCAAATACGACATCCAGCATGTCAACGGTCTGCCGCAGCACACGGTCACGCCACCACCCGAAGCGCTCAAGCGCATTCGCGACGAGCACACCCGCCTCGCCGCCGCGCGCAAGACCGACACCGATCATCTTTGGTTCGCCGATCCGTTCGACTGGCCGGCGCCCGGCATCATGAGCGGCGTGTTCGGCAGCCAGCGCATCGACAACGGCATGCCGATGTCGCCGCATTTCGGCGTCGACATGGCGAACGTCACGGGCACGCCGATCCACGCTCCGGCCGATGCGGTGGTGCTACTGACCGACGATTTCTATCTCGAAGGCGGGTTCACGCTGCTCGATCACGGCCATGGCGTGTTCACCCACTACATGCATCAGAGCAAGCGGCTGGTGAGTGCCGGCGACGGCCTGAAGCGGGGCGACGTCATCGGCCATATCGGCATGACCGGCCGCGCCACAGGGCCGCATCTGCACTGGGGCATGAACTGGTTTCAGGTGAAGCTCGACCCTTCGCTCTCCACCCGCACACCGGTGCCGCCGAGAGCTTGAGTCTCCTTAGCCTTGTGCGGAATCTGGTCCTGCGCTCGCGATGTCGGCCAGCGGCGGTGGATCCACAGCCATTGTGACGGCCGGTAGCGCACCATTTTCTCCACCGCGTCGTTGATCAGGCAGGTGAGCGCGTAGACGTCGCGTTCCTGGTCGCCGGTCGGTGTGTATTCTATCGGCGGATGGACCGTCATGCGGAAGCGCGAGCCGGGCAGCCGCTCGTTCGACGCCGGCAGCAGGATCGAGCCCATCTTGAGGGCGAGCATCGCCGGCGCCGGCGTCGTCATCGCTTCGCGGCCGAAGAACGGCGCCGCAATTCCCTCATTGGTCTTCTGGTCGGTCAGAAGGAAGATCGACTTGCCACGCCTCAGCAACGTGAAGATCTTGCGCGTGCCCTGCGGACCCTTGGCGATCTGGTCGGCCGGGCCGTTCTTCATGCGCTGGTTCACCAGCCAGCGGTCGATATAAGGATTGTTGGGCGGCCGGTAGACCTCGCCGCCCTCGAAGCCGAGCTGGGTGGCGGTGAACGGCATCATCTCCCAATTGGCGAAATGGCCGGAGAAGAACATTACGCCCTTACCGCTGGCCACGGCCGCGCGAGCGATCTCGAGATTGACGGCTTCCAGCCGTGGCGCGGCCCCGTGCATGGAGAATTTGGCGAGATGCGCATATTCCGAAACCGTGCGGCCGAGATTGTCGCACATCTCCAGCACGATGGCATCGATCTCGGTCTCCGATTTCTCAGGGAAGGCGGCGCGCAGATTCGCCCGCGCGCGGTTCATGATGCCGCGTATGCGATAGAAGATGTTGCGACCGATGAAGCCGCCGACGGCGGAGGAGCCTCTCAGCCCGAGCAGCCGGCACAAGCCGATGAAGGCAAAGAACGCCGCTGACTCCGCGCCGTAGCGCAGCTTCATCGCGAACGGCAGGTTTGGCCTGTCGGTCATTAGGCTTTGGG
>DATEZM010000201.1:0-9983 GCA_035255625.1 Rhizomicrobium sp.
GCAAGAGCTGCCGATCGTTCTTTGCGCCAACGGCCAGCTGCTGCGCAATCCTAGCGAGGATCAGCTCGCGCGCTGTCTCGGCATGGTCGGCAAGCTCGACCCGTTGAAGTTGTACGATGTGGCGATCGTCGGCGCGGGCCCAGCCGGATTGGGCGCCGCTGTGTATGCCGCGTCCGAAGGCCTCGGTGTCATCCTGGTCGATTGTCGTTCCTTCGGAGGTCAGGCCGGCGCCTCGGCGCGCATCGAGAACTATCTCGGTTTCCCGACCGGCATCACCGGCATTGCGCTGACGGCGCGCGCCTTCAACCAGGCGCAGAAATTCGGTGCCGAAATCGCGATCCCCGAAGAGGTCACCGATCTCGGCCGTAACGACGACATCTTCCATCTCGAACTCGCGAGCAAGGAGACAGTTCGCGCCAGGACCGTGATCGTGGCGAGCGGCGCACGCTACCGGCGCCTGCCGGTGAGTAATCTCGCCGAATACGAAGGCTCGCATGTCCACTACTGGGCTTCCCCACTCGAAGCGCGGCTGTGCGCCGGCCAGGAAGTCGTGCTCGTCGGCGGCGGCAATTCAGCGGGGCAGGCCGCGGTCTATCTTGCCGACCATGTGGACAAGGTCTTCATGCTGGTGCGCGGTCCCGGCCTTGCCGCGACCATGTCGCACTACCTGATCGAACGCATCGCCGCGCGGCCCAATATTGTGGTGCTGCCGGACACCGAGATCACCGCTCTCCACGGTGAGAACCGCACGCTCTCCTCGGTTGAATGTACTGACCGCCGGACGGGCGCTAAGACGCTGTACGATATTTCGCATGTCTTCCTCTTCATTGGCGCCGATCCGAACACCGAATGGCTCAAGCGCTGCGATGTGCAGGTCGACGCCAAGGGCTTCGTCTGCACCGGGACGCAGATCCCGCTGCAAACCAGTCTCGCCGGCGTGTTCGCGATCGGCGACGTCCGTGCCGGGTCGGTCAAGCGGGTCGCCGCTGCGGTGGGGGAGGGCGCCCAGGTCGTCTCCGCCATCCACGCTTATCTCGCCGACGGCGGGCCCATAGCCACGAAAAAGATCTGATGGCCGACTGCACTCACCTCGACACCATTCGAAAAGTCACGCCGAGCGCGCTCGGCTGCGAGGAATGCCTCAAGACCGGTTCGCCCTGGGTGCATTTGCGCGTTTGCCGTGCATGCGGCCATGTCGGCTGCTGTGATTCCTCGCCCAACCGTCACGCCACCAAGCACTTCCACAAGACGAGGCATCCGATCATTGAGGGCTATGACCCGCCGGAAGGTTGGGGCTGGTGCTATGTCGACGAAGCGATGATCGATCTTCCGGACAACACACCGCAGCGCGGCCCGATCCCGCGGTTTGTCTGACATGGGTTCCGGGAACCATCCCCGTATCCGCTCGTTGCGCATTGCAAGAACGGGAGGATCGCATGAACGGTATCATCTATCTGGTCGGACTCATCGTCGTGGTTATGGCGGTGTTGTCTCTGGTCGGTCTGCGCTAGGCCGAGCCATGGAAACTGTCGTCGTCGACGGCTCGCGTACCATCGACGCAACGCTTCCGCCCATCACGAATTTCTGGGGACCGATCGTCGCCGGCGCCATCGTGACCGCGGCGATCAGTTCGGTGCTGCTCACCTTCGGATCCGCAATTGGATTGTCGATTGTGTCGACCTCGCTGTCCTGGCGCGACGTCTCTTGGGCACTGTTGATCGTGTCCGGCCTTTTCCTGGTATTCGTCGCACTCGCGAGTTTCGGTTTCGGCGGCTACATCGCCGGCCGCCTCCGGCCGCGCTATGCGGCGATTCCGGCCGACCTCAGCCTGCGCGACGGTATCGCGGGCCTGACGACTTGGGCTCTCGCGGTCGTGCTGGCCGCGATCCTCGCCGCTGGTCTTGCGGCCTTGTCCGGCTCGGTCGTTGCGGCTTCGAGTACCGCCAGGCCGTCGGCTTCGGCGGGCGAAGGCATGCTCGCCCTTGAATTGGATCGCCTCTTCCGCACCGACCAGCATGTCGGCGATGCGGATTGGAGTTATCGCCGCGCCGAAGCCTCGCGCATCCTGATGACCGCCGGCAGCCACAACGGTGTTGCGCCCGACGACCGCACCTATCTGGTCTCTGTTGTCTCGGGCGTGACCAGGATTCCCGAACCCGACGCCGCCACGCGCACCGATCGCGCCATCGCGGACGCGCGTACCGCTCTCGTCAATGCGCGCAAAGCGGCGATCTTGGAAGCGTTCATGATCGGCGCCGCGTTGCTGCTCGGCGCCGCCATCGCCTGGTTCGCGGCGGAGGAAGGCGGCCGCGAGCGCGATGCCGACACGCTGCCGAGCTGGAATTGGCGCCTGCGTCATCCCGTTGTTCGCGTTACTTAAATTCGGCCACCCCGGCGAACAAGCACAAAACTGGCGACCGCCAGGTTGGCCTCGCCAGTTTCTTTCCGTCACCACTTTTCCCGCCGCGGGCTACGGTCCCGCGTTACCCTTTGGTGCCGCCTCACAACGTGATTCGCGATGCTCGCGCCGCGTCCCGTCCGCTCCGTCCTCGACCTGATCGGCAGCACGCCGCTGGTCGAGCTCACGCATTTCGACACCGGCCCGTGCCGGCTGTTCGCCAAGCTCGAGAGCCAGAATCCCGGTGGCTCGATCAAGGACCGCATCGGCCTGTCGATGATCGAAGCGGCGGAGAAGAGCGGCAAGCTCCGGCCCGGCGGCACGATCGTCGAAGCGACTGCCGGCAATACCGGCCTCGGTCTCGCCCAGGTCGCCTCCGCCAAAGGCTACAAGATCATCCTCGTGGTTCCCGACAAGATGGCGCGAGAGAAGGTGCTGCACTTGCGCGCGCTAGGCGCCGATGTACGCATGACGCGTTCCGACGTCGGCAAGGGCCACGGCGAATACTACCAGGACATGGCCGAGCGCATCGCGACCGAGAACCAGGCCCATTACATCAACCAGTTCGCCAACCCGGCGAACCCGCACGCCCATGAGACCACCACGGGTCCGGAGATCTGGGACCAGATGGATCATGACATCGATGCCGTCGTCTGCGGCGTCGGTTCGGGCGGCACGCTGACCGGGCTCGGGCGTTTCTTCGCGCGCGTCTCGCCGAAGACCGAGATGGTGCTGGCCGATCCGCTGGGCTCGATCCTGACCCCGCTGATCAAGACCGGCAAGACGATCGAGGCCGGCTCGTGGACCATCGAAGGTATCGGCGAGGATTTCGTGCCGCCCAATGCCGACCTCGCCTTCGTGAAACACGCCTATTCGATTCCCGACAAGGAGAGCATCGGGGCCGCGCGCGCGCTTCTTGAAAAGGAAGGTATCCTGGCCGGATCGTCTTCCGGCACGCTGCTTGCCGCGGCGCTGCGCTATTGCCACGAGCAGAAGACGCCCAAACGCGTCGTCACTTTGGTGTGCGACAGCGGCAACAAATATCTCTCCAAGGTCTACAACGATTATTGGGTGATCGAGCAGGGTCTTTCGACCAAGCCGCTGAAGGGCGATCTCTCAGATCTTATCTCGCGCCGCTTCGACACCGGAGCCACCGTCACAGTCGGACCGGAGGACACTCTGCTCACCGCCTATAACCGCATGCGTGCCGCTGACGTGTCGCAGCTTCCGGTCCTGGTCGAGGGACGCCTCGTCGGCATCGTCGACGAAAGCGACATCCTGGCTGCGGTCGAGGGACCGGAAAGCCAACGCAAGACGCGCTTTGCCGGGCTGGTGAAGGACGCGATGACGTCGGCACCCAATACGCTGCAGGTCCACGCACCGATCTCTGCACTGGAGCCGATCTTCGCTCACGACGAGGTGGCGCTGGTCTGCGAAGGTGATACGTTCGTCGGCCTCATCACCCGCATCGACCTGATCAATCACATCCGGCTGCGCGCCTGAGCGTGCGGAACGCGAGCAAGCAGAAAATGAGCGAACAGAAGAACCGCCTCGCGTTTTCGACGCGCACCATCCATGCCGGCCAGCATCCCGATCCCTCGACCGGTGCGGTGATGGTGCCGATCTACGCCACTTCGACCTACGCGCAGGAAAGTCCCGGCGTTCACAAGGGCTACGAATATTCGCGCAGCCAGAACCCGACGCGCCAGGCGTTCGAGCGCTGCATCGCTGATCTCGAAAGCGGCAGCGACGGCATGGCCTTCGCCTCCGGCCTCGCCGCCATCGGCACGGTGCTCGAGCTTCTCGACTCCGGCGCCCATATCATCGCCAGCGACGATCTCTATGGCGGCTCCTTCCGCCTGTTCGACAAGGTGCGCAGGCGTTCCGCCGGCCTCGAATTCAGCTTCGTCGATCTCGCCGATCTGAATGCGATCGAAGCTGCGATCCGGCCGAACACGCGGATGATCTGGGTCGAGACACCGACCAATCCGCTGCTGCGCCTGGCCGATCTCTCCACCATCGCGGCGCTTGCCAGGAAGCGCCATCTGCTGACCGCCGCGGACAACACCTTCGCCAGCCCCTATGTGCAGCGCCCGCTGGAGCAGGGCATCGACATCGTGGTCCACTCGACGACCAAATATCTCAACGGCCATTCCGACATCGTCGGCGGCTGCGTCGTGACCAACGATTCCGACCTGACCCAGCGCTTGCGTTTCCTGCACAACGCGGTCGGCAGCATCGCGGGGCCGTTCGACAGTTTCCTCGCGCTGCGCGGTCTGAAGACGCTGGCCCTGCGCATGGAGCGCCATTGCAGCAACGCGCTGAAGATCGCCGCTTGGCTCGAGAAGCACCCAAAGGTCGAGCGCGTGATCTATCCGGGACTCGAAAGCCACCCGCAGCACGCCTTGGCGAAGAAGCAGATGGCGGCGTTCGGCGGCATCATCACCTTCTTCGTGAAGGGCGGCCTCGTGCCCACGCGCCGCGTGCTCGAACGCACCCAGCTTTTCACGTTGGCCGAAAGCCTCGGCGGCGTCGAAAGCCTGATCGAACACCCTGCGATCATGACTCACGCCTCGATCCCCGAAGACCAGCGCGCCAATCTCGGCATCTCGGACTCGCTGGTGCGGCTCAGCGTCGGAGTCGAAGACGCCGACGACCTGATCGCCGATCTGGATCAGGCGCTGGCTTAATTTACCGCGATGCCGTCCATGCGCCCCGTCGCGCGCCACGCGGTCAGTAGTTCGAAGAATTTCAGAGGGCCGGCGCCGTACATGTCGGAGAAAAACCCACCCTTGTTCCCGCTCATACCCTCGCTGTTGTAATAGCCCGGCGTGCATTCCTGGTAGAACCGCACGCCCAGCCGCGCCAGGCTACGAACCTCCTCGACATAAGCGTCTTGCGCCGCCTGCATAGGCTCCAGCGTCTCGCCGCCGCGCACCAGCGCCTCGCGCACCATATAGGTCACGTGGTTCGCCTGTTCGCTCAGCGCCTGCGGCACGCTGATCGTGATCGCGCCCTGGGTGAAGCCGAGGAAGAAGCAGTTTGGAAAGCCGCTTGTCGTGAGCCCGTGCAGCGTCTTCAGCCCGTCGCGCCAGTGCTCGGACAGCGTCGTACCGCCGCGCCCGACGATGTCGTAGCCTGCCCGCCGCGTATAGGCGGTGCCGACTTCGAATCCCGTCGCGAAGATCAGGCAGTCGATCGGATAGTCCTTGCCGTTCGCCACCACCGAATTCGCCGTCAATCTCTCGACGCCTTTGCCACGCGTGTCCACCAACGCGACGTTCGGCCGGTTGAAGGTCTGCAGATACTCGTCGTGAAAACAGGGCCGCTTGCAGAACTGGCGGTACCACGGCTTCAGCGCCGCCGCCGTGTCGGGATCGTTCACGATCGCGTCCACCCGCGCCCGCACCTGGTTCATCTTGCGGTAGTCCGAGATCGTCATGACCTCGGCCCGCTCCGATCCCGTCAGCCGCCGCCCGAGTTTTCGCGCCATCTCCTTCGCCGCCGTGCCCGTCACATTGCGGAAGATGTCGGTCCAGCCGTCCCGCACCAGATCTTCGTCCTGGTCGCCGCCGGCGACGAGGATGTTGAAATTGTCCTGCCGCCGCTTCTGCCAGCCCGGCGTGAGCGACGCCGCCCACGCAGGGTCGGTCAGCCCGTTGTTGCGCACATCCACGGAAGACGGCGTGCGCTGGAAGACGAAGAGCTGCTTCGCCCATTCGCCCAGATGCGGCACGCATTGGATCGCGGTGGCGCCGGTACCGATGATGCCGACGCGTTTGTCTTTCAGGCCGGTCAGTCCGCCCGCGCTGTCGCCGCTGGTATAGCCGTAGTCCCAGCGGCTGGTGTGGAAGGTGTGGCCTTTGAACTCGGCGATACCTGGAATGCCCGGCAGCTTCGGCCGGCTCAGTGGTCCGTTGGCCATTGCAACGAACTGCGCCTTGAACTTGTCGCCGCGGTTTGTGCTCACGATCCAGCGCCGCGCGCTTTCGTCCCAGCGCAACTCCGTAATCTTGGTCTGCAGCAGCGCATCGTCATAGAGCCGGTAGTGCCGCGCGATGTGCCGGCTGTGCTCCAGGATCTCCGGCGCGAAGGAATATTTGTGCTTGGGGATGTAGCCCAGCTCCTCCAGCAGCGGCAGATAGCAGTACGACTCCACGTCGCACATCGCGCCGGGATAACGGTTCCAGTACCAGGTGCCGCCGAAATCGCCGGCGCTCTCGACCACGCGGATGCTTTCGAAACCCGCCTCGCGCAGGCGCGCGCCCATCAACAGGCCGCCGAACCCGCCACCGATGATCGCGAACTGCACCTCGTCGAACACCGGCGCGCGCGTGAAGCCACGCTCGACATAGGGATCGTCGACGTAATGCGCGAACTCGGCCTTCACCTCGGTGTACTGGGAGATGCCATCGTCGCGCAGACGCTTGTCGCGCTCAGCGAGATATTTCGCGTGCAGGGCGTCGGGATCGAAATCGAGTTCGCCGACCAGCGTGGCGACGTCGGGATGAAGGGTCATGGCGGCGCTCCCTCTTGGGGCGTGATTGTAGGGCGCGAGCGGACGGCGGCAAGGGCGTTGGCGTAGCGTCAATTTCGCAGCGGTTGGACCTGCGCGCGGGCCGTTATAGCCTCGCGGCCCGTCCCGGAGACCATCATGCCCAAAGCAAACGGCCGCAAGTCCATCTTCATCACCGGTGCCGCGTCGGGCATGGGGCGCGAGACCGCAAAGTTGTTCGCGGCCAAGGGCTGGTTCGTCGGTGGCTATGACGTGAATGCCGATGGACTGAAGACACTGGTGCAGGAGATCGGTTTCGACAACTGCATGACGGGCCTGCTCGATGTCACGCTGCGCGAGAAGTTCGCCGCGGCGCTCGCCGAGTTCACCGCCGAGACCGGCGGCACGCTCGACATCCTCTACAACAATGCCGGCATCGGCCGCGGCGGCTTCTTCGCCGATCAGTCCTTCGAGGACGTGATGGCGGTGGTGAACACCAATTTCGTCTCGGTCCTGATCGGCATCCACGAAGGCATCAAGTACCTCAAGGCGACGCCGGGTTCGCTGTGCTTCACGACGTCGTCGTCCTCGGCGACCTATGGCATGCCCGGCATCGCGGTCTATTCGGCGACCAAGCATGCGGTGAAAGGCCTGACCGAGGCGCTCGCCGTCGAGTTCAAGATGCTCGGCGTGCGCGCCGCCGATGTCCTGCCCGGATTGATCGACACGCCGATCCTGCCACCCGGCATCGCCGCTGCCGCGCCGAAGGAAGGTATGTTCCGCGCCATCCCGCCGGTCGAGGTCGCCAGGGTCGTGTGGGAGGCCTACCACTCCGACAAGCTGCACTGGTACGTGCCGCCGGAGATTTACGAGCTCGACAAGGCCGCGACGCTCGACCCCGAAGGCACGCGTGACAGCATGGCGAACGGCACGCTGTTTGAAACCTTGAACAAGCTGTCCAAATGAGCGACGCGCTTCTCGGCGATGTCGTACCGGCACTGCGCTTCGACGAGGCGGCGCTGCGGTCCCATCTCGAAGCGGCGATCGACGGCTTCGGCCGCGACATGGTGGTGCAGCAGATCAAGGGCGGCGCTTCCAATCCGACTTTCAAGCTGACCACGCAAGGCCCGCATGGTCCGCTGCACTATGTGCTGCGCAAGAAGCCGCCGGGCCAGCTGCTCGCCAGCGCCCATCAGGTCGACCGCGAATACCGGGTGATGAAGGCGCTTCAGGACACCGATGTCCCTGTGCCGCGCATGCGCCATCTGTGTACGGACGATAGCGTCATAGGCACGGCGTTCTACGTGATGGACTTCCTCGACGGCCGCATCTTCCGCGACGCCCGGCTGCCGGGACTGACGCCGACGGAACGCGCTGCCGTTTACGACGAACTGAACGCCACCCTCGCCAAGCTGCACCAGGTCGACTACCAAGCCGTGGGCTTAAGCGATTTTGGTCGGCCGAGCGGCTACTTCGAACGCCAGGTCGCGCGCTGGACCAAGCAGTATCGCGGCGCTGAAAGCGAACACATCCCCGCGATGGAAAAGCTGATCGAGGTCCTGCCCGGCATGATCCCCGCCGATCAGTCGGTCAGCATCGCGCATGGCGACTACCGCCTCGAGAACACCATGTTCCACCCGACCGAGCCGCGCTTGATCGCCGTGCTCGACTGGGAGCTTTGCACCATCGGCCACCCGCTCGCCGACATTGGCTACAACGGCTTCATGTGGCATTCGCACGGCGAGAGCTGGGGCACGCTCGACGGCGTGGACTTCAAGACCAGTGGCATCCCCACCGAGGCCGAGTATCGCGACGCCTATTGCCGTCGCACCGGTCGCGACCACATCGACAACTGGAATTTCTACGTCGCCTTCGGCATCTTCCGCCTCGCCAGCATCGGCCAGGGTGTCTATCGCCGAACCCTCGCCGGCGTCACGCCCTCCGACCGACCGGCGGTGAACGGCGTGGCGCAACTGGCAGAGCAGGCGCTGGAGATTCTCTACCGCTGACCACGCACTCCGCTGTCATCCCCGCGAAGGCGGGGACCCAGCAGGCGCGCGTCCGCGCGCCAAAGATTCACACAGAGCAATTGTGCTGCATTTCTTGCGCCCGCCGACGCGGGCGCGCTGGGTCCCCGCCTTCGCGGGGATGACAGTTGTGCGGTTGGTTACGCCAGCTTCAAAAATCCCGGATCGCGCAGCAAGTCGCCGTGCTTCAGGCCGTGGTTTGGTGACAGCCGTGGCCCCGTCGGCCCGGGCCGCACATCGTAGCGGCAGTCGCGCCCGAAATAGCGCAGCGTGAGCGTGCGCCGCCGTCCGCCCGGATGGGTCGGCGCGCCGCCGTGCAACATCCTGGGATGGAACAGCACCACGTCACCGGGCTCGACGCCGAACGACACGATGTCGTGCCGCCCACGATCCGCCTCGATATCGGGCAGCCGCGGCAGCGCCTCGCCGGCATGCAGCGGCGCGGTGTCGTCGTCCAGCGCAAAACTCGATCCGTTATAGAGCGTGCCGCGGTGCGAGCCGCGCACAAATTCGAGGCTGTCCGGCTGCGGCACCGCATCGAAGCTGATCCACGCCACCGCGAGGTCCTGGCCGTCGACCGCGAGATAAGATGAGTCCTGGTGCCACGGCGTGCGGCGGCTCTCGCCCCCTTCCTTCAGGAACACCTGCTCGTACATGAACCACACATCCGGCGTCTGCCAGATGTCAGCGATGATCATCGTCAGCGGCGAGCGCTCCAGCATCGCGCGATAAGCTTCTGTGCATCCCGGATTGTAGAGGTCCTGATAGAACAGCGCGTCGCCATGCTGCTTGATGCGGCTCGCGCCCGGCCCGGGATGGGCGAGGCTCCATTCATAGGCGGCCAGTGCCTCGGCCATCGCGCGCGCGTCAAGCACGCCGCGCAGCACCACCACGCCGTCCTCGCGATAGGTTTTGCGCAATTCGTCCATTTCCATGCCGCAATCCTGTCACGCCCGACAAGAGCTCGCCACAGTGCCGCCACGGCAGGTTGACGGCGTTCGCCAAACTGCCAGCATCGGCCCATGGCTGACGAGCTTACGAAAACCGTTGTCCCGCGCGGCGA
>DATEZM010000202.1:0-2946 GCA_035255625.1 Rhizomicrobium sp.
GACCGGGCCAAACCGCTTCGGGACTATTGTGTAGGGCTGATGATGCCCGGCGAGCGCAAGAGCGTCGAGCCGATGGCGGCAATTACGGCGCCTGAGCGAACGGCGGCGCAACATCAATCGCTGTTACATTTTGTTGGTGAAGGCACCTGGTCTGACGAGAAGGTACTGGCCAAGGTCCGCGAAATGGTACTGCCGGAGATAGAGCGCCACGGGCCGATCGAAGCTTGGATCATCGATGACACGGGCTTCCCCAAGAAGGGACGGCATTCGGTCGGGGTCGGTCGTCAATATTGCGGCGAGCTTGGTAAGCAAGACAATTGTCAGATCGCAGTTACACTTTCAATTGCCAATCATCATGCGAGCTTGCCGGCGGCCTATCGCCTCTATCTGCCGAAGGAGTGGGCGACGGACCGTACACGTCGGCGCAAAGCTGGTGTACCCAAGGAGATCACCTTCAAAACCAAGCCGGCGATCGCGCTTGAGCAATTACGCTGGGCCTGTGTGGCCGGCTTACCACGTGGCGTGGTGCTGATGGATGCCGGCTATGGGGCTTACACTGATCTGCGTACGAACATCACGGCGCTCGGATTGAGCTACGTAGCCGGCATTATGCCACAAACCTCGGTGTGGGCGCCTGGCACTGGGCCGCAGCCGCCAAAGGCCTGGTCAGGCTGCGGGCGACCTCCAAAGCTGTTGCGGCGTGACGGCAAGCACCAACCGATCTCGGTCAAGAAGCTTGCGTTTGGCCTGCCGTCAAAGGCATGGCGCAAGATCACGTGGCGGGAAGCCACGGCGGAGCCGTTGTCGTCACGCTTTGCCCGCGTGCGCGTTCGTGCGGCGCATCGAGATTACTGGCTTGCTGAGAGCCGACCAGAGGAGTGGTTGCTGATCGAGTGGCCGGAGGGCGAAGAGGCACCGACAAAATATTGGTTCTCAACGCTTCCGGCGAACATCGCGTTCCATCAGCTCGTCGGTACCGCCAAACTGCGCTGGCGCATCGAACGCGATTATCAGGAACTCAAACAGGAGGTTGGGCTCGGCCACTTCGAAGGGCGAGGCTGGCGCGGCTTCCACCATCACGCAACGCTGTGCATCGCGGCCTATGGATTCCTGATCTCCGAGCGGGAGACGATTCCCCCCTCAGGAACGCGTTCCACCGAGTTGTTCAAAGAAATTACAATTCCCGAAGCTTACCGCCCAAGGGGGTCCGCCATTGCGGCCTGAACGGCACGTTCCGAATTCGATTGCCACCATTCGGCGGAGATTGAGCGCTGCTCTCGTGGCAATGCTGTCGCGCTGCCCTTGCTGCGTCGCGACAATCTCGGCTCAGAGTAGACGTCAAAAATTCTGACACAGTAAGACTAGCAATCTGCTGAAGAACCTGGAGATTGGTTCATTGCTTTCTTTTTGCCTTGGGATTTGGGGCGGTCGGGATGTTGTGAGCGGACGCTGACCTACGCCGCCAGCAGTTTGGGAATGCGGATCAGGTTGTAGGCGATCAGATTGAGCATGAAGTCGGTAGAAACGCTGGCTAGGCCACGATGTTTGGTCTTGCGCATCGTGCCGTGCTGCTTGCCCCAGCCGAAGATGCATTCGATCATCGCCCGACACGATTGCGACATGCCATAGCCTTCGTGCCGCGTGGTGCGTCCGTCGATGGCGCTCCGACGACGCTTGCCGGTTGCGGTGATGCAGTCGTTCTGCGTCACATGCGGCGTAACGTTGATGGCGCGCAGATGGGCCACATGGTCGGCCGTGTCATAGGCCTTATCTTCGCCCACCGTGATGCGGCCGCCCGCCTCCTTGGCTTTGGCCTTGAGCATGATCTGCGAAGCGCGGCGCTCGGCAGTGCCGTCGGCGAGCGTGACCATGCCCGCCACCGCCAGCCCATGGCGGTTCTCCATGGTGGCGTGGCCCATGTAACAGAGCTTTGCTTCCCGCCCGGCGGCCTTGCGGTAGAGTCGGCTGTCGGGATCGCTAGTGCTCGCATGCGTGTCGTTTTTGCGCTGCTGGCCGTGGAAGTCGGCCCCGCCGTCATCGTCGCCACTGCCGTCCTTGGGGCGGAAACTCTTGTGCGAGGCCCACGCCTCGATCAGCGTTCCGTCCACCGAAAAGTGCTCGTCCGACAACAGCGGCTTGACCTCCGGATGGTTCAGAAGTTTGCTCATGAACTTGGCAAATACCGCGCCGGTCTGCAGCCGATCGCGGTTCTTCGTGAAGGTCGTCGGGTCCCAGATCGGGGCGTCGGGCGAAAGTCCAACGAACCAGCGGTACAAGAGATTGTAGTCCAACTGCTCCATGAGCTGGCGTTCCGACCGGATGCCGTAGAACACTTGAAGCAGCAGCGCACTCAATAACTGCTCTGGCGGAATCGAGGGCCGGCCTTCGCTCGCGTACAGCCTTCCCAAGCTACGTGTCAGCTCGCCCAGCACATCGCGTACGAGTTCCCGGATCTTTCTCAGCGGATGGTTCGCCGGCACCCGCGCCTCCGGTGCGATGTACGAAAACAGCCCGCCCTGATCTACAAATGTGCCCCGCATGCCAGCCTCCGCCGATTCGTGACAGAAAACTGAATCACGACACTCTCACCATGGCGAGGGTTTTTCAGCAGACCGTTAAAGTTATGGAGCGTGTCGGCCTTCAAAATACTAGCGTCGTGAATATTAACGAGCAGCTTTCCAATCTTTATGTCTCTCGCGAGACAGCGAAGGGCCTTACACTTATTGACGAGGGAAAATTCGTCGAGAAAGAGGGAGCACCTGCATACGTAGTGCTCAGAAAGGTAAACCTGAATAGGGTGGTTCACGCACCATTGGAAGACGCTGATAAAACATTCCAACTGAGGCTGCTATTAAATTGAAACCCGTTGTAGAGCAAGTCAACGGCCGAGGAGGGGGAGGGATATAGCTAGAGCGGCGCCAATTCCGGTTTTTGACCTCAGCGAAT
>DATEZM010000203.1:0-17774 GCA_035255625.1 Rhizomicrobium sp.
GGAAAGTCCGGGCTCCACGGAGACACGGTGACGGATAACATCCGCCGGGGGTGACCCCAGGGACAGCGCCACAGAAATGACACCGCCTACCGGCCTAAAGCCGCGGCAAGGTTGAAATGGTGCGGTAAGAGCGCACCGCGTTCCCGGCAACGGGAGTGGCACGGCAAGCCCCACCGGGAGCAAGACCAAATAGGGACGGCACGTAATCCGTTTCCGGATAGCCGTCCGGGTAGGTCGCGTTGAGGTGCGCAGCGATGCGCATCCCAGAGGAATGGCCATCCTTCCGCGTCGTTCGAAAGAACGGAGCGGAAGACAGAACCCGGCTTACAGGCCATCTGACGCACCATAACCTGTCATCCCGGCCAGCGAGCAGGTCGATAGCGACAGCGTATCGACAGCGCGAGCCGGGACCCAACTGGGACCGATCGCGAAACCCTCAGCTGTCCCGGTTCCGAACAATGCTCAGTGTACGGACGTCCGATTCTCCGGCGAAGAATTTGTCGAGCGCAAGACGGCACGGTTCCGCGCCCTCATGCGCGAACAGCGTCATCGACGAGCGGAACTTCAGATCGTCGGGCGAACCGAAGATCGCGCGCGCGTCGCGCCCCTCCACGCCAAGCACGAGTTCAGTGCATTCGCGCAAGCGCGGCCCGAGCACCGGATGGGCGAGATAGGCGCGGGCCTCAGCCACCGACGAGATCGCATAACGCTGCGCCATCGCGCTGAAACCGAGACCGGCGACCTGCGGGAAGACGAACCACATCCAGTGACTGCGCTTGTGCCCCGCCGCGAGTTCGGCGCGGACATTGGCCATCACCCCGTCTTGCGCGGTGACGAAACGCTGGAGATCGAATTCGCCGTCCATGGCTACCAATAGCCGGCCATCAGCTGGCGCGCCCAGTCCGGCTCGCGCACTTCGCCGCGCGGCAGGAATCCCGCCATGACGGGCTTGATGTCGAGTACCGGCGTGCCGTCGATGGCGTCGAGGCCGCGCACGCGCAGCGTCAGTCCGTCTATCGAGAGAAGGCGGCAGGCCGTGACGCCGATGCGGTTCGGCCGCCCCTTGCCGCGCTGTGCGAGGATGCCGACCTTGGGCCAGTCGGTGCGGCCGCGCGGGTGGCGCGCACTGGTCTGGATCTCGTCGTTCGCGACCTTGTCGAAATGAAACACGACCTCGATATGGGAGAAATCGCCAAGACTCGCGGTCGCGTCCGGCGCGAAGAGCGCGACATCGAGTTCGATGCGCGCCTCGACCGCATCCCAGTCGTCGTCGACCGGTTCGGCGCGTTCGCTGCGCACGAAGCCGATGGGTTTCATGAGGATCGGGTCGCGCATCGCGCTGTTCCTTTGCGGTCGGCCGATTATCAGGGAAACGGCGCGCGGGCGCGGCTAAAGGTTCGATCGAAGAATGATGCCGTCCGGGAGATAGTAGCCGTTGAATCGATTGCCCAAGAATCGTGCTGCGCCCAAGCCTGGCAATTTCAGCAGCCGTCCAAGGCCAGCCATCGCGGGGTGAGAGTCCAAGATCATTTCAGTATCGCTCGCATCGATTCCACCTAGATCAGAACGATGCTTCGAAACCGCCGTCGATATACGGCGATAAAAGTCAGATTTGTCCTTGTGACCTTTCGGCGGAACGATCCAAAGTTTCCACGAATCCGTATCTGTGTTGTGCACCCACATGGCGATGCGCGGCGCAAAGCCGGCTGTGTCCAACTCTTTCACCAGTGCGTGCCCACTGCTTACCAGTGTGTTTTGATCCATGTCAGTACTCCTGATTTTGGATCGCCGACTGCTTGGACAAGTAGCTGAGCGGACATTTGTTCAACGGGTTCATAGCGAATATCTGGCTCCCATTCTCCTACGATACCCCAATACGTGGCGAAGGTGGCGTCGCCATCCTGATGATCCTTCAATGGTTGCGCGAGGCCCGCCAATCCGATCAACGTTGAAAAATCGTGGTTGAGAATTTTTTTGATGAGAGCTTTGTCGGGTATTGTTTCTGCGGTCATCTGACGGGCGATACAGGCCTTCAGACCGATTTCGACGGCATAGCCCGCGAGATAGTAAGCATTGGAATATCGGTTGTGCTGCAGCAAAGTGGCTGCATCGTCTAACTTGCACTGGGCGACCGCTTGGAGGTCCGAACGTTTGAGGCCGAGGCCCATATGATTAGCCGACCAGCAAGTGAAGTGGCGAAGTATTCGGACGCGAGATAGCAGAGCATCGCTTACGCGGCCTGCGAACACTGTTTCCAAGATAAGACCAACGCTCGTTACACGCCACGGATGTCGTGCTTGATAAATTGGGCCTTCGGTTGAGTTCAATTAGCGCGGCGATGAACATATTCCTTGGAGACTTTTTTCCCATCCGCCGATTAACCCTTCGTTTACCTCGATGAGCGCAATGTTTACGTGTTTCGCGTTTGTTCCACGACCACCACGGGTGGGGGCCAGGGTTCCACAGGTAGTGTGACCAAGCCCCTCATTTCCTTGGCTTTTTAGTTGACGGACTGACCTATCCCATGCTATCCCAGACTGTCCCAGGGGCCTTGTACTAAGGCCAGCCCGGCCGATCGGCCCCGCCGCCCAAAAGCCCCTCCCGGACGCGAGGGGAACTGCCATCCGATGACCAGCCTGCCGTTCCTGTCCACGGTGACCGGCGCGCTCGACGCAAAAGGGCGCGTCTGCGTTCCCGCCGCTTTCCGGCAGGTCCTGGCCTCGCAGAACACGGCCGGTGTTTATCTCTATCCGTCCTTCGTCGACGCCTCGCTCGAAGGCTTCGGCCAGGAAGCAGTCGACGGGCTCACCGCGCGCCTCGCCGCGCTCGATCCTTTCCTGTCGCCGGCGCATGACGAGATCGCCACCGCGATCATGGCGCGTATCCAGCTTCTTCCCGCCGACGATGGTGGCCGCGTACGCCTGCCCGACGCGATGATCGCGCATGCCGGTCTCAAGGACAAAGTCGCCTTCGTCGGCATGGGCCAGAAATTCAAGCTCTGGGATGCCACAGCTTACGCCGCCGTCGAGGCTGACAGCATCGCGCGGCTGAAGGCCAAGTTCGATGCGGCGAAAGAGGGCGGGGCATGAGCGGCCACGTCCCTGTCATGCTCGCCGAAGTGCTGAGCGTCCTCGCGCCCAAGGACGGCGAGCACTATGTCGACGGCACGTTCGGCGGCGGCAGCTACAGCCGTGCCATTCTCGAAGCCGCCGATTGCCGCGTACTCGGTATCGACCGCGATCCCGACGCGATCGCGCGCGGGCGGGCGCTTGCCGAACGCTTCGCCGGCCGGTTGACCCTTGTGCATGGCGAGTTCTCGCACATGGCGGATTATCTCGAAGGCGCCCGCACCGACGGCGTCGTGCTCGATCTCGGCGTCTCGTCTTTCCAGTTCGATGAACCGGCACGCGGCTTTTCGTTCCGCGAGAGCGGCGCGCTCGACATGCGCATGAGCAAGGAAGGTCCGTCAGCGGCCGATTTTGTGAACGGCGCCGACGAGGCCGAACTCGCCCGCGTCATCGCCGAACTCGGCGAGGAGCGCAATGCGCGCCGCATCGCCCGCGCCATCGTCGCCCGGCGTCCAATCACGACGACCTCGGAACTCGCCGAGATCGTGAAAGAGGCGCAAGGTCCTGCCGCGGCCCGCTTCGCCATCCATCCTGCGACACGCACCTTCCAGGCGCTGCGCATCCATGTGAACGACGAACTCGGCGAACTCGCGCGCGGTCTCGACGCCGCGACACAGGTCCTGGCGCCGCATGGCCGTCTCGTCGTGGTTTCGTTCCATTCGCTGGAGGACCGCATCGTCAAGCGCTTCCTCGGCGCGCGCGCGACCACCGCGCCGCAGGGCTCGCGCCATCTGCCCGTACTCAGCCGTGCGGCGCCCGTCTTCAAGCTGATCACCAAAAGCCCGCTCGCACCGGGCGCCCACGAAATCGATGCCAATCCCCGCGCGCGCTCGGCCCGCCTGCGCGCGGCGGAACGCCTGGCGGCCTAGGAGCACATCATGGTTCGTATCCTCAATACGCTGTGCGTCGCGCTGATGGGTCTGTCGATCCTCGCGCTCTATCACGTCTCCGAACGCACCCGCGTCGCCCACGTCGAACTGCGCAATGTTTCGCAGGAGATCGTGCGCGAGCAGGCGGACATGAGTGTGCTGGAAACCGAGTGGGCCCGCATCGCCGATCCGCAGCACATCCAGACGCTGGCCGAGAGTCGTCTTGGCCTCTCCGGCGCGCCGGCGGTGCAGCTCTCCTCCTTCGAAGCACTGCCGCGCAAGGGCGAGGAAGCGCCGCTGACCGACACGCCGATCCGCCAGGCCAGCGCCCAGGGTCCGGCTTACTGAACATGACGGAGCGGGGGCCAACGATCCATCAGCGACGCATCGTCATCGGCGCGGTCCTGTGCGTCGCGGCCTTCGCGCTGGTGGGAATCCGCCTCGTCGACGTCACCCTGTTCCGCCACGAAGACGCCGTGGCCGCGATCCGCAACGAACTCTACGCCCGCGCCGACATCGTCGACCGCAACGGAGAACTGCTCGCCCGCGATCTGCCGGTGGTCGATCTCTATGTCCGCGCCGCCGCGCTGGACGACAAGGACCAGGCGGCGCGCGATCTCGCCACCGTCACCCAGACCGACTATCGCCGTCTCAAGAACGCGTTCGACACCGCCAAGAGTCCCTATGTGCTGGTGGCGCGCCAATTGACGCCGGACGTGCAGGACAAGGTCACGCATCTCGGCCTGCCGGGCGTGGAGTTCGAGCCCAACACCAAGCGCTACTATCCCGACGGCCGCGCCGCGGCGCAGCTTCTGGGCGTCACCGATCCGGACGGCAACGGCCAGTCGGGTCTGGAAGGCGGCCTCGACACCGAGCTTCGTACGGCGCCGACGATTCCGGTCCAGCTCTCGGTCGACATGCGGGTGCAATACATCCTCGCCAACGAGGTCGCTGCGGCGCGCGAGACCTTTCACGCCGTCAAGGCCGGCGGCTTGGTCATGGACGTGAACACCGGTGAAGTGATCGCCTTGGTGTCTCTGCCCGATTTCGATCCGAACTACCGCCATCTCATTGGCGATGACTCTGACCACGACATCATGGTGGCCGACCGCTACGAACTCGGCTCGGTGTTCAAAGTGCTCTCCTTCGCGCTCGCGATGGAGGATCACACCACCACGCCAGACGAGGTCTTCGCCATCGGCAATGGCTACAAGATCGGCAAGTTCACCATCCACGAAGCCGAGCACATGCCCGCGACCTATACGGCGCGGGACGTACTTGCCCATTCGTCCAATATCGGGACGGCGCAGATTGCGCTGCGCTCCGGCGGCGTGCGCCAGCGCCAGTTTCTCGACAGCCTCGGCGTGCTGAATACGCTCCGGACGGAACTCCCGGAATTCGCCAGACCGCTTTATCCCTCGGCCGAACATTGGGGAACGATCGAGACCGCGACCATCGGCTTTGGCCATGGCATCGCGGTGGCGCCGCTCTCCTATGTTGCAGCCGCGTCCATTGTCGTGAACGGCGGTCGCAAGGTGACGCCGACCTTTCTCAAGCATCCCGCCGACGGCCGGGGCGCGCAGATTCTGAAAGCGGAAACCAGCCTCAAGATGCGCGAGCTTCTGCGCTATGTCGTGACCAACGGCACCGGCCGCAAGGCGGACATCGCGGGCTATGACGTCGGCGGCAAGACCGGCTCGGCCGAGAAGCCGATCCTCAATGGACATGGCTATCAGGCGCACGTCCTGGTGACGTCCTTCCTGGCCGTATTCCCGATCGCCGATCCGCGCTACATTGTCTTCGTTCTTCTGGACACGCCGCACGGGACCAAGGAAACGGGCGGCATAGCGCTGGCCGGTTCGACGGCGGCACCGCTTGCCGGGCGCGTGATTTCGCGAATTGCGCCGATCCTGGGCGTGCCGCAGAAACTTCCGGCTCCCGGCCATGAGAACACATAATGGGAGCACAATCGGGGGCCATTCTAACCGTTGGGAATGCCGGCACGTCCGGTCAGGTGGGTAAGAACGCCATGAAGGCGCCCCCGGGTTCATTCGAATTCACTGGCTTGGCGAGCGACAGCCGCGAGGTCCGCCCCGGCTATCTGTTCGCAGCGCTGCCCGGAACCAGAGCCGATGGCGGCGCCTTCGTCGCCGACGCGGTGGCGCGCGGTGCGATCGCCGTGCTCGGCCGGCCCGAAATCGCGCAAGCGGCTGAAGCCGCTGGCGTGCGCTTCATCGCCGACGACAATCCGCGTCTCGGCCTTGCCAAGGCGGCGGCGAAGTTCTTTGGCGCGCAGCCGAAAACCGTTGCCGCTGTGACGGGTACGAAGGGCAAGTCCTCCGTCGTCGCCTTTCTGCGCGAGATCTGGACCGCGCTCGGCAGGCCGGCTGCCAGCCTTGGCACTGTCGGCCTCGTCGCGCCGAAAGGCGAGATCGCGCTCAAGCATACGACACCCGATCCGATCGAGATCCATCACCTGCTGGCCGGACTCAAACGCGACGGCGTCGATCATCTGGCGCTCGAGGCATCCAGCCACGGTCTCGACCAGTACCGGCTCGACGGCGTCGAGATCGCGGCCTGCGGCTTCACCAATCTGAGCCGCGATCACTTCGACTATCACCCGACGGTCGAGCATTACATCGGCGCCAAGCTCCGCCTGTTCGCCGATCTCGTACGCCCGGGCGGCGTCGCTGTCGTCAATGCCGATGCGGAGCATGCAGACCGCTTCATCGATGCTGCGAAGCGTCGCGACCTTAACTTGCTGACCGTCGGCGAGGCCGGCGAAACAATCCGGCTTTTCGCGCGCTACGGCCGCATCGACGGCCAGTCGCTCGAAATCCAGCATGGCGGGCGCGGCTACACCGTGTCGCTGCCCCTCGCGGGCAGCTTCCAGGCATCGAACGCACTGGTGGCCGCCGGTCTCGCAATCGGTCTGGGCGAAGAACCATGGCGTGTCTTCGCGGCGCTCGAGCATCTCAAAGGCGCTCCCGGGCGCCTGGAAAAAGTGGCCTTCGCCGCTTGCGGCGCACCGGTCTATATCGATTACGCACATACCGACGACTCGCTGGCCCAGGTTCTCCAGGCGGTCCGTCCGCATGTCACCGGCCGGCTGCATGTCGTCTTCGGCTGTGGCGGCGACCGCGACAGGGGCAAGCGCCCGCTGATGGGCAACGCGGCGGCGCAGAATGCCGACATCGTCATCGTCACCGACGACAATCCGCGCAGCGAGGATCCCGCGACGATCCGCAGGGAAGCGCTCGTTGGTGCCCCCGACGCACGCGAGATCGGCGACCGTGCGCAAGCCATTCGCGAAGCCATTGCAGGCCTGGCTTCCGGCGACCTTCTCGTTATCGCCGGCAAAGGTCACGAGACCGGCCAGATCGTCGGCAATGAAATCCGTCCCTTCTCCGATCGCGCGGAAGCAGTGAAAGCCGCGATCGCGCTGGGGGGGCGCGCCACATGACGGCGCTGTGGACATCGGAAGAGGCGCAAGGCGCCACGCTCGCCATTCCCGGCCGCGCCTTCGAGGTGTTCGGCCTTTCTATCGACACGCGCACGCTGAAACCCGGCGATCTCTTCGTCGCGCTCAGGGGCGAGAACCGCGACGGCCATGACTTCGTGAAGGCGGCGTTCAACGCGAAGGCGGGCGCAGCGCTCGTCAGCCGCGAGCCGGCGGGACTTCCCGCAGGTGCGGCGCTTCTGACCGTGGCCAACACGCAGCGCGGCCTCGAAGACCTCGCCTGCGCAGCGCGTGCGCGCTCCGCTGCGAAAATCGTCGGCGTCACCGGCAGCGCCGGCAAGACCACGACCAAAGAGCTTCTGCGGCTCGCGCTCGGCGCACTCGGCACGACGCATTGTTCGGCCGCCTCCTACAATAATCACTGGGGCGTGCCGCTGAGCCTCGCCGCACTGCCGCGCGATGCGAAATACGGCGTGTTCGAGATCGGCATGAATCACTTCGGCGAGATCCGCTCGCTGGTTGGCTTCGTCCAGCCGCATGTCGCGCTGATCACCACGATTGCGCCCGCACATCTGGAATTCTTCGGAAGCTGCGAAGCCATCGCCGATGCGAAGTCGGAGATTTTCGAAGGTCTCGTGCCCGGCGGCGCGGCAATCCTGCCCGCCGACAACCCCTATGTCGATCGCCTCGCTGCGCGCGCGCGGCAGTCGCATGTCTCGCGTGTTCTCATGTTTGGCGAGAAGGCGGGAAGCGACGCCCGTCTCGTCGCCTATGCCGAGAGCGGCGACGGCGCGCAGGTGAAGGCCGACATCTGCGGCACGCCGGTCGACTTCCGCCTCGGCGCGCCAGGCCGGCACATCGCCGGCAACGCCATCGCGGCCCTCCTCACAGTTTCATTGCTCGATGGCGACGTTCTCAACGCCGCCGCGGCGATGCGCGACTTCGCGGCGCTGAAGGGCCGTGGCGCCCGCTTCGCTGCCGCAGGCGTCTCGGTGATCGACGAGAGCTACAACGCCAACCCCGCGTCGATGGCCGCGGCGCTGGCGCTGCTCGGTGCTGCAACAGGTCGCCGGATCGCCGTGCTGGGCGACATGCTCGAGATGGGCGCCGATGGCGCCTCCCATCACGCTGCGCTTGCGCAGCCAATCGAGGTAGCTAGGGCTGACTCGGTCTTTCTTTGTGGGACACAAATGAAGACGCTGTGGGATGCGCTGCCAGCGCCGCGCCGCGGTGCGTGGGCGCAGACCTCCGCCGAACTCGCGCCGCAGCTTTCTGCAGCGCTGAAGTCCGGCGACACCGTGCTGGTCAAGGGCTCGCTCGGCAGCAAGATGTCCGTCATCGTCGATGCGCTGAAAGCGAGGGTTGCGTAGGCAATGCTCTATTACCTGTCGCTTCTCACCCACACCGACCAGTTCGCGATTTTCCGGCTGTTCAAATATCTGACCTTCCGCTCGGGCGGCGCGGTGATCACCGCGCTGATCTTCGCCTTCATCGTCAACGGCTCGCTGATCCAGTGGCTGAAGCTGAAACAGGGCAAGGGTCAGCCGATCCGCAGCGATGGGCCGCAGCGCCACATTGTCGAAAAGGCCGGCACGCCGACCATGGGCGGTGTCCTCATCCTTCTTCCCTGGGTCGTGTCCACACTGCTCTGGGCCAATCTTTCGAATGGCTATGTCTGGATCGTGCTGTTCGTGACGGTGGCCTACGGCGCGCTCGGCTTCGTGGACGATTATCTGAAGGTCACCAAGCGCTCCTCCGATGGTGTCAGCGGATTGCTGCGCCTCGCGGTCGAATTCGGCGTCGCCTTCCTCGCCACCTGGGCGCTGATGCAGCTCGAGGAGCCGGCCCTGCAGGGCACGCTGGCCGTACCCTTCGTCAAGAATTTCATGATCCCGTTCGGCATCGCCTTCATCGTCGTTGGCGGTGTCGTCATCGCCGGCGCCGCCAACGCGGTGAACTTCACAGACGGCCTCGATGGCCTCGCCATCGTGCCGGTGATGATCGCGGCAGCGACATTCATCCTCATCGCGTATCTCGTGGGCAATGTGAACTTCGCGAAATATCTGGAGCTGACCTATGTGTCCGGCACGGGCGAGCTTGCGGTGTTTCTCGCCGCCCTGATCGGCGCCGGTCTCGGCTTTCTCTGGTACAACGCCCCGCCCGCCATGGTGTTCATGGGCGACACCGGTTCGCTGCCGCTGGGCGGCGCGCTCGGCGCCGTTGCGGTCGCGGTCAAGCACGAGATCGTGCTCGCCATCGTCGGCGGGCTCTTCGTGTTCGAGACGGTCTCTGTCGTCGTACAGGTCATCTCGTTCAAGCTGACCGGCAAGCGTGTGTTCCGCATGGCGCCGATCCACCACCACTATGAACAGCTCGGCTGGAAGGAGCCCACCATCGTTATCCGCTTCTGGATCGTCGCGGTGGTGCTGGCCCTCGTCGGTCTCGCAACCCTGAAGCTCAGATAGGCGATGATCCCGGCGCGCTCCTTCGCAAGATCGGATGTCGGCGTCTTCGGCCTGGCGCGCAGCGGCATGGCGTCCGTCCGCTCGCTGCGCGCGGCCGGTGCACAGGTTTATGCCTGGGACGATCGCGAAGAGTCGCGCCGCGAAGCGGCCGGCCTTGGCGCCACGGTGGTGCCGTTCGCCGAATGGCCGTGGGACAAGCTGAAAGCGCTCCTGTTGTCACCCGGCGTGCCACTCACCCATCCCAAGCCCCACGCCGTCGTCGAGCGCGCCCGCGTTGCGCGCGTCGAGGTGATCGGCGACATGGAGCTCTTCGCGCGCGAGATGGCGGCCGATCCCGCCATTCCGGGCCGCAGCCCCGTCATCGCGGTCACCGGCACCAACGGCAAATCCACGACCACTGCCCTCATCGGGCACGTGCTGGCCGCCTGCGGCTTCGATGCGCAGGTCGGCGGCAATATCGGCAAGGCTGTGCTCGAACTGGATCCGCCGGGACCGAAGACGATCTACGTGCTGGAACTGTCGTCCTATCAAATCGATCTCGCGCCGGGGCTGGTTCCCGACGTCGCGGTGCTCTCCAATATCACGCCGGACCATATCGACCGTCATGGCAGCCTCGAGAACTACGCCGCGGTGAAGGCGCGCCTGCTGAAACAGACCTCCAAGGCCGGCCAGATCGTGGTCGGCGTCGACGATCCGCTGACGGCCGCGATCTTTACGCGCCATGCCTCGAACGGCGGGCCGCCGGCGGTGCCGGTCTCGGTCGGGAAGGTTCTCGGCCGCGGCGTCTTCGTCATCGACGGCACGCTCTACGACGCCCAGGGCCAGCGTGCGACGAAAGTGATGGACCTCGCCGCCGCCTCGCATCTGCCCGGCGCACACAATTGGCAGAATGCCGCGCTCGCCTATGCCGCGACCAAACCTTTCGCCAAGGAGGCCCGCGCCGTCGCCGAGGCCATCGCCGATTTTCCCGGCCTTGCGCATCGCATGGAGGATGTCGGCCGCATCGGCCGGGTGCGCTTCATCAACGACTCCAAGGCAACCAATGCCGACGCGGCGGCGCGCGCACTCGCCTGCTATCCCGACATCTTCTGGATTGCCGGCGGCCAGGGCAAGGAAGGCGGCATCGCCAGTCTGGCGCCCTTCTTCCCGCGCATCCGCAAGGCGTTCCTGATCGGTGATGCGGCGCGGGCTTTTGCGGCGACTCTGGGCGACAAGGTACCTTGCGAAGTGTGCGGTACACTTGACGCGGCGACCCGTGCCGCGGCGGCCGGCGCCGCGCAATCGGCGCTTTCTGCGCCTGTGGTGTTGTTGTCTCCAGCCTGTGCCTCCTTCGACCAGTTTCGTGATTTCGAGCAGCGCGGTGATGCGTTCCGTGCCGCCATCGCAGCGCTGCGCTCCGATCCCGTGCGAGAGGCGTCATGAACTCGCGCGCAGACCGCAGCTCCTATGCGACGTGGTGGTGGACGATCGATCGCCCATCTTTCGTCCTCATGTTGGTGCTCATCACCATCGGCCTGATGCTGGCCTTCGCCGCCAGCCCCGCCGCGACCGGCGGTCCGCTTACGGCCGGAGACTTCCGCTACACGACCAAACAGATACTGTTTGCCGGCATCGCCTTCGCCATCCTCATCGGCACCTCCCTGCTGTCGCTCCGGCAGTTGAAGCTCGCGGCCGCAGTCGTGTTCGCCGGGTCGCTGATCGCGACCGCGCTTGTCCTCGTCGTCGGCACCGAAGTGCTCGGCGCCAAGCGCTCCATCGAGTTCGGGTTTTTCTCACTGCAGCCGTCGGAATTCCTCAAGCCCGGCTTCGCGGTGCTCGCCGCGGCGATCATTGCCGACCGCCAGCCGATGCCGTTGCCTAAGCCGGCGATCACGCTGCTCCTCATCCTGCCGGCGATCGCGATCCTGCTGAAGCAGCCCGATGTCGGGCAGACGACGCTGCTGATCGCGCTGTGGGCGGCGCTGCTGTATTTTTCTGGCGTGCCGTTGAAATGGATGGGCGGCTTGGCCGGCGGCGGCGTGCTGCTCGGCCTTCTGGCCTATGTGCTCTTTCCGCATGTGCATCACCGCATCGACCAGTTCCTCAATCCGACCGACACCGGCTATCAGACAGGCTTGGCGTTGAAGGCTTTTGCGCATGGCGGGCTGACTGGCGTCGGGCCCGGCGCCGGCACGGTGAAATACCGGATTCCCGAAGCCCATTCGGATTTCATCTTCGCCGTCGCCGGCGAAGAGTTCGGCCTCATCCTGTGCGGCATCATCGCCGCCCTGTTCTGCGCGCTCACTGTGCGCCTGCTGCTGCGCGCCGCCGACCAGCGCGACCGCTTCTCGCAGCTCGCCGGCGCAGCCCTTGCCACTGTCACCGCGCTGCAGGCCTTCATCAATATGGGTGTCGCGGTCAGCATGCTGCCCGCCAAGGGCATGACGCTGCCTTTCATCTCCTATGGCGGCTCCTCGCTGTTCGCGGTGGCGCTCACCATGGGCTTCGCGCTCGCCGTGACGCGCCAGCGGCCGCAACTGCCGACGCGCGAGCGCTCGCTGCTGGAGTTGCTGGGGGCGCGGGCATGAGCGTCGTCGTGCTCTCTGCAGGCGGATCGGGCGGCCATCTGTTTCCCGCCCAGGCGCTCGCCGGCGAATTGCAGAAGCGCGGGCGCAGCATCGTGGTGATGACCGATGCCCGCTTCAAGAACTACCAGACGGCGTTCCCGAATGCGCGGATCGAGACCGTGCCGTCGGCGGCGTTTTCCGATCGCTCCATACTTGGCCTGCTCGCCTCGCCGTTTGAGATCGCGGCTGGCCTCGTCATGTCGCTGATCAAACTGTGGCGGATAAAACCCGCTGCCGTGGTCGGTTTCGGCGGCTATCCCAGCGTGCCGGTGATGCTCGCCGCGATCTTCAGTGGCATTCCCACCGCCATTCTGAGCCCCGATGCGTTGCTCGGCCGCGCCAACCGTCTTGTGATGAACAGCGTCGATCTGATCGCCGCGAACTTCCCGTTGGTGCGCTTCCTGCCGAAGGACATGGACAAGGTCGTCTACACCGGCAATACGCTCCGCCCCGAAGTCGTCGCGCTGGCCGGCGCGCCTTACGAGAGGCCGATGGCAGGCGGAGCGCTCAAGCTGCTTGTCTTCGGCGGCAGCCAGGGCGCGCGGTTCTTCAGCGAATGTGTGCCCGCCGCGGTCGCGCTGCTGCCGGACGTGATCCGCAGCCGGCTCGATATCGTGCAACAATGCCGCCCCGAAGATCTCGAAGGCGCCAAGGCGCTTTATGCCAAGGCTGGCGTGAAGGCCGAGCTGGCGCCGTTTTTCTCCGATCTGCCCAAGCGCATCGCTGCCGCCCATCTGGTGATCGCACGCTCCGGCGCGGGCACGGTGAGCGAGCTTGCCGTCATCGGCCGCCCTGCCATCCTCGTTCCCCTGCCGCATGCTCTGGACGACAACCAGACGCCCAACGCTGACGCGCTCGCCAATGCCGGCGGCGGCTGGCGTGTGCGTCAGGCCGAACTGACGCCAAAGAAGCTCGCCGAGATGCTGGCGACGGCGTTCGCCGCGCCGGACGATCTCGCGCGCCGCGCCGCCGCTGCGCGCGGCATCGCGAAGACCGACGGCACCGAGCGCTTCGCCGACGCCGTCCTCAAGATTGCGAGGGCCGCATGACCGCGACCGCGCACACCCGCGTGCCGCTGGACGTCGGCACCATCCACTTCATCGGCATCGGCGGCATCGGCATGAGCGGCATTGCCGAGATCATGCACAATCTCGGATACAGCGTGCAGGGCAGCGACGTCGCCGACAGCGCCAACGTCAAGCGGCTGCGGAAGATGGGCATCCCGGTGATGCTTGGCCACGATCCGGCGAACCTCAAGGACGCCCACGCTGTCGTCTACTCTTCCGCCGTCAAGCCCGGCAATGCGGAGTTCGACGCCGCCCGCGCGCTCAGCCTGCCGCTGGTGCGCCGCGCCGAGATGCTGGCGGAGATCATGCGGCTCAGGTCCTGCGTCGCGGTGGCCGGCACCAACGGCAAGACCACGACCACGACGATGATCGCGGCGCTGCTCGACGCCGGCGGGCTCGATCCCACCGTCGTCAATGGCGGCATCATCAACGCCTACGGCACCAATGCGCGGCTGGGCGCCGGCGAATGGGTGGTGGTCGAGGCCGACGAGAGCGACGGCACCTTCCTCCGATTGCCTGCGACAGTCGCCGTGGTGACGAATGCCGATCCCGACCATCTCGATTTCTACGGCACCTTCGACCGGATGCGCGAAGCCTTCCAGCGCTTCGTCGAGAACGTGCCGTTCTATGGCTTCGCGGTACTCTGCCTCGATCACCCCGAAGTGCAGGCGATGGTCGGTCGCATCGAGGATCGCCGCCTGATCACCTACGGCTTCAGCCCGCAAGCGGACATCCGCGCGGTGAATTTGCAGTTCTCCGAGGGTGCCTCGCATTTCGACGTTGTCGTCACCGACCGGCGCAGGAACACGCAAGTTCGTCATGAAGGCTTCCGCCTTCCGATGCCGGGTGAGCACAACGTCCAGAACGCACTGGCTGCGATCACGGTGTCGCGCGAACTCGGTATCGGCGAAGACACGATCCGCACCGCGCTCGCGAAATTTGCCGGCGTTGGCCGCCGCTTCACCCGCGTCGGTGGCTGGAAGGGCGCCGCGATCATCGACGATTACGCCCACAACCCCTTCAAGATCGCCGCCGCGTTGAAGGCAGCGCGCCAGGCTTATGCCGGACCGGTGATCGCCATCGTCCAACCGCACCGCTATACCCGCCTGCGCGATACGTTCGAGCAGTTCGCCAAATGCATGAACGACGCCGATGTCGCGATCGTGGCTCCCGTCTATGCCGCGGGCGAACAGCCGATCGAAGGGATCAGCCGTGACAGCTTTGCGGACGCCTTGCGTGCCCATGGCCATCGTGACGTGCGCGTGATCGACGGCGCCGAGGATCTGCCCGCGCTGATCCGCTCGCTCGAAGCCGGTCTTGCCAACGGCGCGATCGTGTTCCTCGGCGCCGGCTCGATCACGCAGTGGGCCAACGGCCTCGAAACCGTGCTCGAAGCCCTCGAGGAGAGGTCTCGAAGATGACCCGCCCCTGCGATGCGCTCCCGCCGGTCCGTGGCACCTACGCCGCCGGCGCCGCCCTCAAGGACCTTGTCTGGTTTCGCGCCGGCGGACCGGCCGAAATTCTCTTCCGGCCCGCGGACGCCGACGATCTCGCGACCTTCCTTGCCGCGAAGAGCGCAGACATACGCGTCAGCGTGATCGGCGTCGGCTCAAATCTCCTGATCCGCGATGGCGGCATTCCCGGCGTCGTCGTCCGGCTGCCGGGTTCGATGGGCAAGGTCGCCGTCGACGGCATGCGCGTCACCGCCGGCGCGGCGGCGCTGGACGCCAATGTCGCCAAGCTCGCGGCCGATGCCGGCATCGCCGGTCTGGAATTCCTGCGGGGCATTCCCGGCACTGTCGGCGGTGCGCTGCGCATGAATGCCGGTTCTTACGGCCGCGAGATCAAGGACATTTTCGTCTCAGCTACCGCCGTCGATCGCAGCGGCGCCATTGTCACGCTCGGACCCGCCGAGATGGGTTTCACCTATCGCCACACCGTCGCGCCGGACGATCTGGTCTTCGTCTCCGCCACATTCGAAGGCACGCGCGACGAACCCGCGGCCGTGCGCGCCCGCATGGACAAGCTGATGGCCGACCGCGAAGCCTCGCAGCCGATCAAGACCAAGACCGGCGGCTCGACCTTCAAGAATCCACCGGGCAAGAACGCCTGGCGGCTGATCGACGAGGCCGGCTGCCGTGGCCTGACACACGGCCAGGCGCAGGTCAGCCCGATGCATTGCAACTTCCTCATCAACACCGCTGACGCCTCCGCCGCCGATATCGAGGCGTTGGGCGAAGAGGTCCGGGCCCGGGTGAAGGAGACGTCGGGCATCGCGCTCGAATGGGAGATCAAGCGGGTGGGCGTAGCATGACCAAAAGGGTGGCCGTGCTGCTGGGTGGGCGTTCTGCGGAACGCGAAGTTAGCTTGTCGTCCGGAAAGGGCTGCGCCGCGGCCCTACGCTCCGAAGGATTCGACGTCGTCGAGATCGACCCCGGCGACAATCTCGCGCAGCAGCTGCTCGACGCTCGGCCGGATGCCGTGTTCAATGCACTGCATGGCCGTTTCGGCGAAGACGGCACGGTGCAGGGACTGCTCGAGCTCTATCGCATCGCCTACACGCATTCCGGCGTGCTGGCCTCTGCGCTCGCGATGCACAAGCAGCGCACCAAGGACGTCTATCGCGCCGCCGGTTTGCCGGTGGTGAACTCCATCGTCGTCGATCGCCGCGAAGCCGCAGCGCGTCATCTGATGGAGCCGCCCTATGTGGTCAAGCCAGTGAACGAAGGCTCGTCCGTCGGCGTCTTCATCATCCGCAAGGGTGACAACCGTCCACCGGAAGCGCTCGGCAGCGAGACCTGGCATTTGTCCAATGAGATGATGGTCGAGGAATATGTGCCCGGCCGCGAGCTGACGGTGGCAGTGATGGGTGGCAAGGGCCTCGGCGTCACCGAGATCACCACCGGTCTCGAATTCTACGACTACGAAGCGAAATATGCCGCAGGTGGCTCGCATCACATCCTGCCGGCGAAGATTCCGGATTCGGTCACGCGTGAAGCGCTCGATCTTGCCGAACGTGCCCATGCCGCGCTCGGCTGCCGCGGCGTGTCGCGCACAGATCTGCGCTACGATGACACGATCAAGGGTAAGCACCGCCTCGTGCTGCTCGAGACCAACACCCAGCCCGGCATGACGCCGACCTCGCTGGTGCCGGAGCAGGCCGCCCATAACGGCATGTCCTACGCGAAGCTCTGCCGCTGGATCGTGGAGGACGCCTCATGCGATCGGTGAAGATCGACCGCAAGGCGTCGCGGCCGCGCGGCAAGGGCGGCCGCGGCTCGGCGCGCGCCACGCGCAATGCGCCGGCGCCGCAGAGGCCGTTCGGGCGCCGCAAGAAGCCCAACGCGATTGCCCGTACCTGGCGCGCCGTGACCAGCTGGTTCGTCTTCCGCCGCCCGATGCTCACCGCGGCAGCGGCATTGATTCTGCTCGCTGCCATCGGTGCATTGTTCGTGGGCGGCACGGTGGGCCGCACTTTGCACACTATCGATGCTGCTTCAGCGGCGGCGGTCGAAGATGCCGGATTCGGCATCTCCCAGGTCCACATCATCGGCAATGCCCGCACGCCCGGCGAATCCATCGTCGCAGCGCTGGGTTTCAAGCCCGGCCAGTCGATCTTCGGTGCTGACATTGCGACCGCACGGCTCAGGCTGAAGAAGCTCGACTGGGTGGCCGATGCCGATGTCCGCCGCCGCTATCCTGACGATGTATCCGTGCGCATCGTCGAGAAATTGCCTTTCGCGCTCTGGCAGGCACCGGACCAGAAGCTCTGGGTTGTGGAGCGCGATGGTGGGCTCATCACCACCGACGGAGTCGAACAGTTCCGGGGCTTGCCGCTGCTCGCCGGCGCAGGCGGATCGAGCGCGGCTGATATCGTCGATGCGGTGGCACAGCACCGCGCGATCTCGGCGCGCGTGCGCGGCTATGAGCGGGTGTCGGAGCGTCGCTGGAACCTGATCCTTGACGACGGCGTGACGGTCAAGCTGCCGGAGCAAAATTGGTCCAAGGAGCTCGACGCGCTCGATCGCCTCATTATCGACAATGGCATTCTGGAACACGATGTGGTCGAGATCGATCTCCGGTCGCCGACGCATATTTTCTTCGTGCTGAAGAGCGGCGAGAAGAAGAGCGAGACGAGGGGGAACGCGGCCTGATGGGAGAGATGGTCAAATTGCGCAA
>DATEZM010000204.1:0-8199 GCA_035255625.1 Rhizomicrobium sp.
GGCTTCGTCGATCGGAATGCCGAGGAAGGCCGAGATGCGGCGCATCTCGCCATCGAGATCGGTTTTGAGATCGGCGTAGTGGACGAGCAGCACGTTGGGCCGATGACGATCGCGCCAGAAGGATCGCTCGATATCGAAATAGCGCGCCGCCGGCATGTCGTCGGCAAGGCGGGCCTCGGGCCCTTCGGTCATCCAGGCGCGATAGAAATCGTGGATGCTCTCCGGCACGCGCGGATGCGGCCGGCCGATTGTCTCGTCGGTTAGGCCGGTGGCATCGACCCCTGCCCAGACCTCGGCGGTGTAGTTGCTCACATGGTTGTGCCACGACATGAAAGCATCGCGTCCGTCGCGCGCGACATGAATGTATCGGACACCGTCGTAAAGCGGCAGCGCGTCCGACGGCAGGTGGGACTTGATCACCCGGCGGCGCGTCTGGGCTTCGAGCAGGGCGATCACCCGCTCCGGCGGAACGTCGCGCATGTCGAGCCAGGGCGACAGGAACCAGATCGGAAGCTGTTCCGGCGACTGCTCGACCAGGAGATTGGCGATCTGGAGCATCCAGGTCGTGCCGCACTTCGCAGGCGTTGAGACGACGATGTCGTTGGTACGCGGACGAAAGGCTTCCCAGCGGCGGCTGTCGGTCGTCCAGCTGCGCACGGTTTTGGTCGGTTGGCGAACGTTCACGGATACCTGCCCGCGCGAAAACTAGAGCGTGCGGCGCGCACGGGCAATCGCTCAGGCGTCGCCGAACATCATCTCCGGCGTCGGCACGCTTCCCATCGGCGCGGTGACCTTGAAGATGGCGCTGGCACGCAGACAAAGGACGCCGTCGGCGGTGGCGGTGCCTTGCGCGAAGAACAGGCTCTTGCCGGCGCGCAGGAATTCGGCCGTGCCTTCGACCCACGCACCAAGCCTGGCGGGGGCGAGAAAATCGAGAGTCAGGTTGACGGTCGGGGCGAAGCCGACATCGGCGTTGCTCTGCATCCGCGCGGCGATCGGAATGAACATGTCGGCGAATGTCGCCATCATGCCGCCATGCACTACCATGCCCGGATTGCAGTGCCGCGCCTCGACGCGAAAGCCCATCAGCAGCTTGCTGCCGTCCCACTTGCCGTAGAGCGGGCCGATGTTTTCGAGAAAACCAACATTGAACTTCAGCGGCCGGAAGCCGTCGGGAATATTGGCGGGCATCTGTTACCTGAAATAGCGATGCGCCACTGTGACGGCGATTGTGAACGCGCACAACATGCCGGCTCACATTTGCGTCACCCTGACCGCGCGGCTTGCCATGCCGCTGCGTCAAACTTACGGTCTAGATTGTTTTTTTGGTCGCAATTCCGGACGGAGTTGGTAGCGCCGGCGTACCAACGCTGCACACTTTTCCTGGAATTGCTCTAACGCGCGGACGCACCCTTGAGACGGTTTCTTCTCATCTTGTCGCTCCTCCTTGGCTGGAGCGCCGCACACGCCGAAGAGCACAGGGACCGCGAATTCCAGGAATGCCCCGGCTGTCCTGTCATGGTCGGCATCCCGGCCGGCAGCTTCACGATGGGGAGCCCATCCAGCGAGCCCGGCCATTTCGACAATGAAGGGCCGCAACATGCTGTCTCGGTGCGTGCCTTCGCGCTCGGGAAATTCGATGTGACGAGCGAGGAGTTCCTGAAATTCCTCCAGGCCACCGGCTACAAGCCGGCGCCGTGCAATTCAATGCTCAATCTGCGCTGGCAGCCGGCGGAGAGCGGATGGGCGCGGCCGCCGGCCGAGGTCGAACCGTTGCGCTGGCCGGCCGCGTGTCTCGAATGGAAGGATGCGCAGGCTTATATCGCCTGGCTGAACGCCACGGTGAAGAAAGCGCGGCCGCAGTTGGCGGCGCGCGATGGGCCCTATCGCCTGCCGAGCGAAGCGGAGTGGGAATTTGCCGCGCGCGGCGGCACGACGAGCGCACGCTGGTGGGGCGACGCGGTCGGTGTCGGCAACGCCAATTGCAATGGCTGCGGCAGCCCGGCGGATGCGCGCGTGCTGACGCCCGTAGACAGCTTTGCGTCAAATCCCTTCGGTCTCTATGGCGTGCTGGGCAATGCCTGGCAGTGGACCGCCGATTGCTGGCATCCGAGCTACAAGGACGCGCCGCGCGACGGTGCAGCGTGGACGAGCGGCGACTGCACGCGTCACGTGCTGCGCGGCGGCTCGTGGGACAATGTACCGATCTTCGTGCGCTCGGCCGCGCGGACCGGAGCGCCAGCGGTAAAAGGCGACTACGACTATTCGAGCCTCGCCGGATTCCGCGTGGCGCGCACGCTGCCTTGAGCACTCATCTGAGCGTGTCGCGCGGATTGAGCGTCAGGGTCACCTCCAGCTGATCGCCGAATGCGCCCGGCGGCAGCGTCAGCGGCGACGACAGCAGGACCGCATTGCGGGCGCTGAGCGCGATGTCGCGATAGAGCGCGTCGCGCGTGTAGCGCTCGCGGTCGAGAATCTCCGCCTTCGCCACCGTGCCGTTCTTCAGCACGACGATGCGCAGCGCGATCGAAAAACCCTTGGCGCCGAGCGCGGTGACATTGAAATTCCATTTGCGCTCGACCTGGGCCCGTATCAGGTCGCGTATCGCATAGGCCGCCTCATTGCCGGGCGCGGCATCCTCGCTGCTCGCGGCCTGCTCCGCCGCAGGCTGTTCGACAGGCCGAGTGTTGCTTTGCGGCTGGCGCAGATGGGCGAGCGAATTGAGCTTGGTCTCCAGTTCGTCCGGCAGCGGCCGGGTCGCGTTGGCGCGCGTCCCCTCCGGCGCATTGGCAGATGCCGGTTCGCGCGCGGCGGTCTGCGGCGCGAAGGGCCGTGGGATTTTCGCCTTGATCGGCGCGGGAGGCGATGTCGTTTCCGCACCCAGCCGCACGATGTCGACCGGCACCAGATGCGAAGGTTGAACCGGCGCTTCGGTGCTGCGCAGCAGGAACAGCAGCACCAGCGCCGCGAACAGGCCGTGCAACGCCAGCGAACCGGCGAGTCCGCGGCCCTCGCCCTCGAAATAGGCGACGCCCGCGCCCAGCAGCGCACGGCCTTCCTGTATCGTGAACCGGGCGGGCATGCGTGCGCCAGACTATCCCTTCGCGACACCCCCGCGCGATGCTGCCCCCGGCGCGCGGCCGTTTCAAGCACTTGCCCGTCCCAAGTGCTGCCGCGCCCGAGCCCTTCATCCCGCGTTCAACAATGCTGTGACAGGATCGAAACAAGCAAAAGGAAGGGCGTATCGATCGGAGGGCAACACCATGAGCAGTCTTGAAGCCAAGCTTCGCGGCTATCGTCTGACCACCGCGGAGATCCTGTACCGCCTGCCCGACCATCCTTCGATGCTGCAGACTTTTATCTGGCAAGACCTCGACATCGCGCCGCGCTTTCCCGTCCTCAACAAATTCCTGCGCTTCTGGGAGACCTCGATCGAGGGCAAGCTCTTCGAGGTACGTGTCGCATCGCGCGGGATCATCTCGGATGCGGAGCTGAGATTGGTGGGCGGAGAATTCTCGCTGCATTGAATGCAGAAATTGCCGACCTCCGTGGCCATCGAGTTCCTCAGGGAACCTGCTCGCAGTTTTGTCGGAATCCGACAGTTATTTGCGTTGTGAACGTTTTATCCCTCCCAATACTCATGCTCGTCAGGCCCCGGGGTACGTCCTTTTGGAAGAGCAGACGAGACGCGGCAATGCCGCGCGCGATCCGGCTTTGCGCGAACTGGGCGAGGCGCAGAAGAAATTGCGCGACAACGAGGCGGAGCTGCGCGGTTTGCGGGCTGAGATTTTCGACCGCGCCGCCGCCGCCGTGGAGGCCAGCCATCGCAACGCAAATGCACTGCAGCTTGCGATCGCCTTCGTTCGTCTGGGGCGCAAGAAGATCGCGGACGAGCAATCGCGATCGCTCCTGGACGCGACGATAAGCCGGCTCGAAGCATTGGCGCGCCTGCAGCGGCGACTGAAGACACGCGGCGACCGCGAGCGCATCGCACTCGACGACTATTTGCGCGAACTAAGCGGCGACATGGCGGCCGCATTCGGTCTGAGTTGCACGGCGCGATGCGATCCGCTCTCCGTCGAAGTCCAGCTGGCGTCCGCCTTGGCGCTCGTCCTCAACGAACTCGTCATCAACGCCGCGAAACACGCCTATGACGGCGAAGGCGGCCGCTTTTCCGTCGATGCGCGGGCCGACGGCAAATCTCTCTGTGTGGAGGCGCGCGACTTCGGCCGCGGCATCGTCGGCGATCTCGATCCGAATGCGGATTCCCTGGGCTTTCGCATCGTCCGCTCCCTGGTCCAGCAGCGCGGCGGCCAGTTGACGCTGAAGAGCGATGGCGGGCTGATCGTCTCGATGATCTTTCCCGGCTCCTGCTTGAGCAATGCTCAACCGAGCAGCCGGTCTAATTCGGTTTCGGAAATTCCGTAGAAGCGGCCGGCGCTCTGCTCCAGCCCCTTGCGATCGAGAATCGCCACGATGCCACGCCCGGGCCTGACCAAGCCCGCTTTGGCCAATCGCACCATCGCTTCGGTGACACCGCTGCGCCTGGTACCGGCCATCAGAGCGAGAAATTCGTGCGTGATGATCAAATCGTCGCCATCGATCCTGTCATGCGCCATGAGGAGCCAGCGCGACAGCCGTTCATCGGTGGTGGCGCGCGCGTTCGCGACCGTCGTTTGCGCCATCTGGATGAGGAAGGACTGAACGTAGCGCAGCAGCAATGTGCGCAAACTGTCATGCGCCTCTATCGCCGAACGAAAAGCGGATGCCGCCATCGATTGGCCGCTGCCGCTGACTTGAATATAGGTCGAATTCGGCGAGCGGCCGCCGTTCAATATGACGGCGATGCCGGTCACGCCCTCGTGGCCGACGATGCCGACCTCGGTCTCGCTGTCGGCATCGCCGCGCGCGACCACCGACGCAATGCCATGCTCCATAAAATAGACCTGCTCGACGGAACGATTGGGAATTTCGAGTTGGTGCCGCCGCTCGAAAGCGATGGGCACGAGGTGCGGCACCACCGCGGCAAGGGCAGCGGTATCCAACACCTCGAGCAAACGGTTATGATAGCGGCCGGTGATCCTTGAACGCGCCACTCGTCTCCTTTGGGACAAAATCTACGAGCGGCATTGGAATCGCCCTAAAAGCCCCCGAATACCTTCTTAGACGCATTTGGGTAGCTTCGGCCCTTAGACAGTGTCGGTTTCAGACACAGCCATGTTCTGCCAATATGTTCGCTCTGTCGATGCGCGCCAGCGCGGGTACTGGCGGTGTCGGGCAAAATCGGCGTGGCACGTCCGCGCTGTTGCGTACGCTTTCAACCAACCTAAAGTCCCGAAAATCCCCTTTCCCGAAGGAGCCTTCGATGTCCGACGCCTATACGCCGCGCAAGGTCTGGTCGTGGAATAAAGATAATGGCGGCCGCTTCGCCAACATCAACCGGCCGATCGCGGGCCCGACGCAGGAAAAGGCGCTGCCGGTCGGCAAGCATCCGTTTCAGCTCTACTCGCTGGGCACGCCCAATGGCATCAAAGTCACGGTGATGTTCGAGGAATTGCTGGCCGCCGGCCACAAGGGCGCGGAATACGACGCGTGGCTGGTCAACATCAGCAGCGGCGACCAGTTCGGCAGCGGCTTCGTCGGCGCCAACCCGAACTCCAAGATTCCGGCGCTGATGGATCACACCACCAATCCGCCGACGCGGGTGTTCGAGTCCGGTTCGATCCTGATCCATCTCGCCGAGAAGTTCGGCAGCGCCTTCTTTCCCAAGAGCGGTCCGGCACGCGCCGAATGCCTCAACTGGCTGTTCTGGCAGATGGGCTCGGCGCCCTATCTTGGCGGCGGCTTCGGGCACTTCTACGCCTATGCGCCGATCAAGATCGAATATGCCATCGACCGTTTCGCCATGGAGGTCAAACGCCAACTCGACGTGCTCGACCGTCACCTGGCCGAGCACCGCTATTTCGCCGGCGACGAATACACCATCGCCGACATGGCGATCTGGCCGTGGTACGGCGCGATGGCGAAGGGCCTGCTCTACAATGGCGGCGAGTTCCTGGCGGTGCACGAATACAAGAACGTCATCCGCTGGACCGACGCGGTCGCCGAACGCCCCGCGGTCAAGCGCGGCACCATGGTCAATCGCGGCTGGGGCGACCCCGAGCGGCAGGTGCCGGAGCGCCACGCCGCGAGCGATTTCGACGGCAAGCGGATGGACTAAGGCTTCGGCGGTTGCGATTTCGAGATGTCGCTCGCCATGCCGTCGACGGCCTTCGTCATCTCGGCGCCGGCATGGTTGAGCGCTTCCTGGATCTTGCCGACCTCGATGCCGTGCTGTTCGGCTGCCGTCTTCAGCGCCTTGGCGTGATCGGGCAGTTTCGCGAGTTCCTTGTTCAGGGTGTCGCCGATCTCTTTCAGCTTGTCGGGGGTGAGCCCGGCCTTCGTCGCCGCGTCCTGCAGGTTAGCCTGAAGCTTGTCGAACCAGCTCATGGATGAACTCCTCGTGCGAGGCTCAGGCTAGCATAGCCGCCCGGCCGCGAAGTTTTTCGCCCCTCGCCTGTCTTGACGGCACGCGATGACCTCCCTACATACGCCACACATGGCTTGGCACTCCAATGTCTGGAGTGCTGCCATTCGGAATTTATCCTTCAGTTTCAACAATCTAGGGAGCTAGACATCATGAAATTCCGTCCGCTTGGCGACCGCGTGGTCGTCCGCCGCGTGAAAGAGGAACAGAAGACTGCCGGCGGGATCATCATCCCGGACACCGTCCAGGAGAAGCCGCAGGAAGGCGAAGTGATCTCGGTCGGCCCTGGCGCGCCGGACAACAACGGCAAGCTCGTCCCCACTACGGTCAAGGCCGGCGAATTCGTGCTGTTCGGCAAGTGGTCGGGCACCGAGGTCAAGATCGATGGCGAGGAGCTCCTGATCATGAAGGAGAGCGACATCATGGGCGTGCTCGACGGCCGTCCGACATCGAAGAAGAAGGCCGCTTAATCGCGCGCAGGCAGCGAAGCGAGAGCGCATTCAAATCACCAGGAGAAAATTGACATGGCAGCCAAGGACGTAAAATTCGGCGCCGACGCGCGCGAGAAGCTTCTGCGCGGCGTCGACATCCTCGCCGACGCAGTGGAAGTGACGCTGGGGCCCAAGGGCCGCAACGTCGTCATCGAGAAGAGCTTCGGCGCCCCGCGCACGACCAAGGACGGCGTGACGGTGGCCAAGGAGATCGAGCTCGCCGACAAGTTCGAGAACATGGGCGCGCAGATGGTGCGCGAAGTCGCCTCCAAGACCAACGACGCGGCCGGCGACGGCACGACGACGGCCACGGTTCTGGCGCGCGCGATTGTGCGTGAAGGCTCCAAGTCGGTCGCGGCCGGCATGAACCCGATGGACCTGAAGCGCGGCATCGAGAAGGCGGTCGAGATCGTCGTCGCCGACCTCAAGAAGCGTTCCAAGAAGGTCAAGGCCAACGAAGAGATCGCGCAGCTCGGCACGGTCAGCGCCAACGGCGACACCACCGTCGGCAAGATGATCGCCGAAGCGATGGCCAAGGTCGGCAACGAGGGCGTCATCACGGTCGAAGAGGCCAAGAGCCAGGACACCGAGCTCGACGTCGTCGAAGGCATGCAGTTCGACCGCGGCTATATCTCGCCCTACTTCATCACCAACGCCGACAAGATGGTCGCCGAGCTCGACGAGCCGCACATTCTCATCCACGAGAAGAAGCTGACCAGCCTGCAGCCCCTGCTGCCGATCCTGGAAGCGGTGGTTCAGTCGGGACGTCCGCTGCTCATCATCGCCGAGGAAATCGAAGGCGAGGCCCTGGCGACGCTGGTGGTCAACAAGCTGCGCGGCGGCCTCAAGGTCGCGGCGGTGAAAGCACCGGGCTTCGGCGATCGCCGCAAGGCCATGCTGGAAGACATCGCCGTCGTGACCGGTGGTCAGGTGATCAGCGAGGATCTCGGCATCAAGCTCGAGAACGTCAAGCTGAACATGCTGGGCACGGCCAAGAAGATCCGCATCGACAAGGACAACACCACGATCATCGACGGCGCCGGCAAGAAGGCCGGCATCCAGGCCCGCGTCGCGCAGATCAAGGCGCAGATCGAGGAAACCACGTCGGACTACGACAAGGAGAAGCTGCAGGAACGTCTCGCGAAGCTCGCGGGCGGCGTTGCGGTGATCCGCGTCGGCGGT
>DATEZM010000205.1:0-12767 GCA_035255625.1 Rhizomicrobium sp.
GTTCATCTCGGCGGTCGTAGCCGTCACATTGCTGACCCAAGGCCGCTTCGGCATTCAGATCCGCTTGCGCGAACTCAGGCCCGACTTCGCCTTCATCAAGCGGGCTTTCAATCTCGGCTATCCGGCGGCGATCGAAGGTTCCGCGCGCGGCCTGGGCGTCACGGTGATGATGTTCCTGATCACCGGATTCGGCACCGTGACGACGGCCGCCTACGGCGTCGGCGGCAACGTGCTCAATGTCGTGGTGATCCCCGCAATGGGATTTTCCATGGCAACCTCGACACTGGTCGGCCAGAACATCGGTGCCGGCAACGTGAAACGGGCGGAAGCCGTGGCGCGGCTGGCGGCGCTGATCACGTTCTCCGTTCTCTCCACGCTCGGTCTGCTTGCATTGGCCTTCGCCAACCACATCGCCGCGTTCTTCGTGCCGCATGACCAGCATGTGATTCACGAAGCGAGCGTATTCATCCGCACGGTGTCATGGAGCTTCGGCTTCATCGGCGTCCAGTTTGCGCTGATGGGCGTGCTGCGCGCGAGCGGCAACATGTTCGCGGCGATGGTGATCAGCCTTGTGTCGCAGTGGATGCTGACCTTTCCGCTTGCCTTCGTGCTGTCGCAGCGGGCGCACCTCGGTGCGCATGGCATCTGGTGGGCGTTTCCGATCGCCAACGTCGTGACAGCGATCGTCAGCGCCATCTGGTTCAGCCGCGGCGACTGGAAGAAGCGGCGCATCATCGAAACGCAGACCGAGGCGGAGGTCGAAGAAGAGGAAGTCAGCGAGCAGGTGATGGTGTGAGCGTGCTCAATGCATCCAGGCTCTACGACTTCATTGTGCAACACCGCTATGGCGTGGTGTCGAGCCGGACCGCAGACGGCGCACCACAATCCGCATTGGTCGGCATCGCGGTATCGCGGGAGTTGGAGATTTATTTCGATACCACCGGCATGACGCGCAAAGCGGCGAATCTGCGACGCGATCCGCGTATCTCCCTCGTCATTGGCTGGGAAAACGAGCAGAGCGTCCAGTATGAAGGCGTGGCCGACGAACCGCAGGGCGGCGAGCTGGCAGCACTGAAAACGATCTACTATCTCGCCTGGCCGGATGGAACGACCCGGGAAAGCTGGCCCGGTATCACCTGGTTCCGCGTGCGACCGCACTGGATCCGCTTCAGCGATTTTAACCGCTCGAAGAATCCCGTGCGAGAGATGACGTTCTGACTACTCGTTCGCCTGGAAGTCGGGGAAGCGCAGGACGATGCGTTGCTGTTTGCCCGGGCGGAGCGTGAACGGTGCCGTCACGGGCTTGGCCTGCGAGCCATTGATCGAGGCGGTCACGCGATAGGCACCGGAATTGCCCTTCACCAGCACCCAGGGACCTGCGCAGTTGAGATCGGCCACCGCCGCTCCACCACTCGACAGCGTCACATGCGCACCGGAGAGGTATTGCGCGCCACCGTTCGAGAATTCGATGCGGATCGGATAGGACGACCATTGCAGATCGTCCTTGGCGGAGCCGACACCAGTGCACACCGCCTGGACGCCACCGAACGACACAGGCGTGTCCATCGCCATCGGTTGGGGCAACGCGGGAGCGGTCATGGCCTGAGCCAGCACGATCATGGCGGCGGGAAACATCATCATGGAATCCTCCTGCAAATCGCATGGCGGACGACGCGCTTTGCCGTCAGAGAACGGCGTATCCGATCAATTGGTTCCGGCCTCAGGAAAAGCGTTCCCAAGCGGCCTGGCGCGAGACCCTCAGCGCCGCGCCGATGTCGGCCCAACTCACTTCGCGCTGGCGCAGGATGTCGACCGTCTGCTGCACGCGGTCGCGCACTTCGCGGTACATCCGGTCCTGCGCGCCGAGAATTTTCAACAATTGTTCCGACGGCATGGTGTCCGGACCCTTGATTTCCACCGGCTTGGACGGATCCGGATCGGGCGTCTCGGCGATGATCTTGTCGCAAAGGCCGACGCACCCGTCGCAAATGAAAACTGCGGGCCCCGCGATCAGCTTTTTTACGTCGTGCTGAGACTTGCTGCAGAAGGAGCAGAATAGCGTCGTGTCGGCGGCGGCAGTCTTGGCGTTCATCGGCTTCCCCGTCAGGGTTTCCTTGACAGTCAAGCCAGCCCTGACAAACTTGTCAAGAAGAGCTTGACACTTCTCGAACGACGCAAAAGTTGTATTGTTCGATCTCTTAACAACGGGGGCGTGCATGAAGCCGGTGATAACGTGGGTAGTCTTGGCCAGTGTTCTGGTCGCAGCGGCGCCATCTTTGGCGGCGACGTCCAAGGCGCGCGCAGTGGCGCACATGATCGGGCGCGATGGCGGTCCCGCCGGAACGATCAATTTCGCAGCGACGTCGCACGGCGTCCTGATCGAATACGACCTCAAGGGCCTCAGCCCCGGCGTGCACGCCGTTCACATCCACACGAGCGGCAATTGCGATACCAAGGTCGCCTTCACCTCGGCCGGTCCGCACTTCTCGCCGGATCCAACCAAGACGCATGGCTTCTTCGCCAAGCATAGTCCGCATGCCGGCGATCTTCCCAACGAATATGCTGCAGCGGACGGCACGCTTCACGCCAGTGTGATCAGCAACGCCTTCTCGCTCGGCAATGGCAAGAAATCGCTCTTCGACCGCGACGGCGCGTCGATCATCGTGAAGGCGAAGGGCGACGATTACATCAGTCAGCCCGCCGGCAATTCCGGCGACCGCATCGCCTGCGGCGTGATCATGCGCACCGTCGGTCCGGCTTCGCGCAAGGGCGTCAAGCGCAAAGCGCATAAGTAGGCCGCGCCGATTTGTGCATCATCGCCACCGCACGAAGCGGCGGAGGCGACCATGTATGTGCTGCACCAGATGCAGGAATCGGGCAATTGCTACAAGGTGCGCCTGACGGCCCGCCAACTCGAGATTCCCATCAAGCTGCGTGAATACGGCATGAAGGACGGATCGACTCGCACGCCAGGATTTCTCGCGATGAATCCGAACGGGCGTGTGCCGCTGCTCGAACTTGGGGAGGGACGCTTCCTCGCAGAATCCGGCGCGATCATCCATTTCCTGGCCGAAGGCTCCCATCTGATCCCGAATACCAAATGGGACCGCGCGCAGATGTTGCAATGGATGTTCTTCGAGCAATACAGCCACGAGCCCTATGTCGCGGTGGCACGCTATTGGTTGAAATTGGCGCCGCCCGAGGACCTGGAGGCGCGGAAACACCTGGTTCCCGAATGGCATGAAAAGGGGAACGCGGCGCTGGGCGTCATGGAAACCCATCTCGCGGCGCATGACTGGTTCGCAGGGAACCGCTGCTCGCTCGCCGATATCGCGCTCTACGGCTACACGCACGTGGCCGTGGATGGCGGTTTCGAACTGTCGCGCTATCCCGCGTTGTCGCGCTGGCTGGGACGCGTCGCGGAACAGCCAAACCATATTACAATCGACGAAACCTGATGACTTGCCTTGGTGCGGGCGACTAACTATATCGCCGCGCAATCGAGGCCGCGCAGCCTTTAGAGAAGTTTCTGAGCCGTACCCGAGCGCCGCCCCATTCCATCGGGGCGCATAGCTGGAGTGACGACGACGCGCTTTTCCTGAAACAAGACGCGACCCCGACGATAGTGCCGGACGCGGTGTCCGCGCGATAGCTCAAATGCTTTCAGGAGAAAGCCGTACATGATCGGTCAAGTTAAGTTCTTCAACACCACGAAGGGTTTCGGATTCATCGCGCCGGAAGACGGCGGCAAGGACGTGTTCGTCCATGTCACTGCCGTTCAGGCGGCGGGCCTTCGCGTCAACTTCGAGGTCGAAGCCGACAAGCGCGGCCCCAAGGCCATCAATCTGACGCTCGTCTAAGTCGGACGAACTTGCCTTTGCGAACGGCGCGGGAGCGATCCCGCGCCGTCTTGCCTTGCGCTAGGTCGTTCACCCCGTGGACACCGCCCTCGAACAGGGATCAGAATATGGTGAACGTGGGGGGCTTAAATGGACAGCTCAAAAAAGATTGCGGCCGAGTTTCTCGGCACGTTCTGGCTCGTACTCGGCGGCTGCGGGAGTGCCGTCCTGGCGGCGGGCGTACCTGATGTCGGCATCGGCTATGCCGGCGTGGCGCTCGCCTTCGGACTGACGGTGCTGACCGGCGCCTATGCCTTCGGCCATATCTCGGGCGGGCATTTCAATCCGGCGGTGACCTTCGGCCTCTACGTGGCGGGCCGCTTTCCGGCCAAGGACATTCCCGCCTACTGGATCTCGCAATTGCTCGGCGGCATCGCTGCAGCAGCGGTACTCTACGTGATCGCGAGCGGTGCAACGGGCTTCGATGCGAGCGCTGGCTTTGCCTCGAACGGCTATGGCGACCATTCACCGGGGCACTATTCGATGCTTGCCGGCGCCGTGTGCGAGATCGTTATGACCTTCATGTTCCTGATCGTGATCCTGAATTCGGCGCTTGCCGCGCCCGGCTATGCGCCGATCGCCATTGGTCTGGCGCTGACGCTGATCCACCTGATCTCGATCCCGGTGACCAACACCTCGGTCAATCCGGCGCGCTCGACCGCGGTCGCCATCTTCCAGGGAAGCTGGGCGCTCGAGCAGCTTTGGCTGTTCTGGGTCATGCCGCTGGTCGGTGCGGGCCTCGCCGGCATTGTCCAGCGCTGGCTGGTCTCGGGTGCGACGGAACGCCAGACGGCGCAGAAACTCGCGTCCTGACGTCTGCCATGGCATCCTGACCTCGGCGCCTGTCGCGCCGGGCAAGGATGTTGTGTGGGTTACGAAGGACCGGCGATCGGCGAACTTCTGGACGGCGATGCGCTTCGCCGTGCGCTGACGGCGCTGGCGCAAGTCTCCTCCGACAAGGCCAAGCTGCGCAGCGAAGCGACCGCCCTGATCAAGACCGCATTCCAAGACGGCCGCGCCCGCGTCAAGGCAGGCGTCGAAGGCGGCACGCTAAGCGGACTGGCTGCGGCGCGCGCACTGTCCGACCTGCAGGACGCAACGATCCAGGTGCTCTACGACTTTGCGGTCAAGCATTTCTACTACGCACAGAATCCCACCGCGGCGGAGCACATCTGCATCGTCGCAACCGGCGGCTATGGCCGTGGCGAACTGGCGCCGGGCTCCGACATCGACCTGCTGTTCGTCTGGCCGTTCAAACAGACGCCCTGGGGCGAGAGCGTCATCGAATTTATCCTCTACATGCTCTGGGATCTCGGGCTGAAGGTCGGGCACGCGACGCGCTCGCTCGGCGAATGCGTGCGGCTCAGCAAGCAGGACGTGACCATCAGAACCGCCATTCTCGAGTCGCGTTATCTCTGGGGCGACAGGAAGATCTTCGAAGAGCTGCGCAAGAAATTCTGGAACGAGGTTGCCACCGGCACCGGTCAGAACTTCGTCGAGGCCAAGCTCGCCGAGCGCGACGAGCGCCATGCGCGTCAGGGTGAAAGCCGCTATCTCGTCGAACCGAACATCAAGGAAAGCAAAGGCGGGTTGCGCGACCTGCAGACGCTCTACTGGATCGGCAAATACGTCTATCACCTCGAGGATCCCGCAGACCTCGTCGAGCAAAACGTCCTGACCCGGGACGAATACAAGACCTTCCAGAAGGCCGAAGCCTTTCTGTGGGAAGTGCGGGTCAGGCTGCACTATCTGGTGAACCGCGCAGAAGAGCGACTGTCCTTCGACGTCCAACCGGAGCTCGCCGCACGCATGGGCTACACCGGCGACAATCCGCGCCGTGCCGTCGAAGCGTTCATGAAGGCCTATTTCCTCGTCGCCAAGGATGTCGGCGACCTGACGCGCATCTTCTGCGCCGCGCTCGAGGACCAGAATCGCAAGCGCCGGCCGTCGCTGGCCGCGATGCTGCCGGGCTTCTTGCGGCCGCGTACCAGTGGCGACGACTTCTATGTCGAGAACGGGCGGCTTTGTGCCCGCGCGCAGATTTTCCGTGCCGACCCGGTCAACATGATCCGCATCTTCCACATCGCGGATGCGAAGAAAGTCGACATCCATCCCGACGCGCTGCGTACCATCACCCGCAGCCTCGATCTGATCGGCGACGACGTGCGGCGCGATCCCGTGGCCAACAAGCTGTTTCTCGAAATCCTGTCGTCGCGCAATGATCCCGAGCGGGCGTTGCGGTTGATGAACGAGGCCGGCGTGTTCGGCCGCTTCGTGCCCGAATTCGGCCGCGTCGTCGGGCTGATGCAGTTCAACATGTACCACCACTACACGGTCGACGAGCATCTGATCCGCGCGGTCGGCTATGTCGCCTCGATCGAGCGCGGCGACCGGCGCGACGAACATCCGCTGTCCAACGAGATCGTCAAGCGCGTCAAGTCGCGCGAGGCGCTTTATGCCGCGATGCTGCTGCACGACATCGCCAAGGGCCTGCCGGGCGATCACTCCGATGTGGGCGAAGCGATCGCACAGAGCCTGTGCCCCAGGCTCGGCATTTCACCGCAGGACACCCGTGCTGTGATGTGGCTGGTGAAGAACCACCTGGTGATGAGCGATACGGCGCAGCGGCGCGACATTTCCGATCCCAAGACCGTGAAAGATTTCGTCGGCCAGGTGCAGACGCCGGAGATGCTGCGCCTGCTGCTGGTGCTGACGGTCGCCGATATCGCGGCAGTGGGGCCGGGCGTGTGGAATGGCTGGAAGGGCCAGCTTTTGCGCGAACTCTACTATGAGGCCGAGAGCGTGATGACTGGCGGCGACAGTGCGCCGGCGCGCGCTGCCCGCGTGGAGCACGCCAAGGGCGCGCTCGCAAAGCGTATCGGCGATCTGCCGAAGGATATGCAGGAAAGCCTGCTGGCACGGCACTATGACAGCTACTGGCTCGCCTTCGACGATGCCGGCCATGAACGTCACGCGCGACTGATGGCCAAGGCTGACGCCAAAGGCGACCTTCTCGCGCTACAGGCGGAGAGCAACGACTTCCGCAGCGTGACCGAAGTCGTGCTCTACACACCCGATCATCCGGGTCTGTTCTCGCAGCTTGCCGGCGCGGTCGCCGCTTCGGGCGGTTCGATCGTCGACGCCAAGGCGTTCACGACCACCGATGGTTTCGCGCTGGACGTCTTCTCCATCCAGGACGCGGAAGGCGGACCGTTCGGCGACGCCGCACGGGTAGAACGCCTGCGCGAATCCATCGGCCGCACGCTGCGCGGCGAGAGCTATCCCCGCCAGGTGATTGCCAACCGCCCAGCAAAGCGGCGCGCCAGTGCCTTCCGCGTCACGCCGCGCGTGAACTTCGACAATGAAGCCTCGGCGCGCGCGACGGTGGTGGAGGTCGAAGGCCTCGACCGGCCTGGTCTGCTCTATGACGTGACTGACGCGATCTTCCAGTCGGGGCTCTCGATCTCCTCGGCCATGATCTCGACCTATGGCGAGCGCGCCGTCGACGTTTTCTACGTCCGCGATGGTTTCGGTCACAAGGTGCGCCACGAAGCGCGCCTTTCGGCTGTCCGCGAGCGGCTGATGGAGGCGTTGAAGTCGCATGTCGTGCCGGCCTGAGGGTGCGCCCCCTTTCGCGCCACGCGCCAAGCCGCTATACCGCTGTCCAAGCATTCGATGGGAAAGCGCCGCGATGGTCCGGCTTGCTTCACGTCTGACCGGTTCGACCCTGCTCTGGCAGGGTTGGTGGCGCGCGTAATCCGCACGCAACCGCCGTCTTTCGTTCCCAACCAATTCCTGGAAATCCCATGACCTCAAGCCGACCGCAGCGCGTCCTGTCCGGGATGCAGCCGACCAACACCCTTCATCTGGGCAATTATCTCGGCGCGCTCAAGAACTGGGTGCGGATGCAGGATGAGATGGAGTGCCTCTATTGCGTGGTGGACATGCACGCCATCACCGACGATGCCGGCTATCGCAAGCCACTGGATGTGGCGCGCTCGACCCGCGAGGTGACGGCCGCCTATATCGCCGCCGGAATCGATCCGAAGAAATCCCCGATCTTCAACCAGAGCCGCGTGCCGGCGCATGCGGAGCTGGCCTGGATCTTCAACTGCGTGGCGCGGCTCGGCTGGCTCGACCGCATGACCCAGTTCAAGGAGAAGTCGGGCAAGCACAAGGAGCGCGCCTCGGTGGGGCTCTACACCTATCCGGTGCTGATGGCGGCCGACATCCTCGTCTACAAGGCGACACATGTGCCGGTCGGCGAGGACCAGAAGCAGCACCTCGAACTGGCGCGCGACATCGCGCAGAAATTCAACAGCGACTACGAGGTGCCGGACTATTTCCCGCTGCCCGAGCCGGTGATCACCGGGCCGGCGACGCGCGTCATGTCGCTGCGCGACGGCATGAAGAAGATGTCGAAGTCCGACGAATCCGACCTGTCGCGCATCAACCTGACCGACGACGCCGACACGATCGCGCAGAAAATCCGCAAGGCGAAGACCGATCCGCATCCACTGCCCATGAATGACAACGAGTTCAAAGGGCGGCCCGAAGCCGAGAACCTGCTCAACATCTATGCCGCGCTGGCCGATGAGCCGATTGCCGCGGTGCGATCGCGGTTCGCAGGTCAGCAATTCTCGGCCTTCAAGGGCACGCTGGCGGATCTTGCGGTTGCCAAGCTCTCGCCGATCACGACCGAGATGCGCCGCCTGATGGCCGATCCCGCCGAGATCGACCGGCTGCTGGCGCAGGGCGCCGAGAAGGCGGCGGCACTGGCCGACCCGATCGTGCACGAAGTCAAGAAGATCGTCGGCTTCGCTGTCTGACGCGCCCTTTATAAGACGAAGCCCGCGCGATGCGCATCGTGCGGGCTTCGTCTTGCAAGAGCTCTGCGCAAGCCGAATGCAGCCCGCGCCATCGCACGAACCAACAGGCACTATCCCCCTTATCGCCTCGGTCCTCGATTGCTTGCGGGAACAGCCTCTTCCGACCTCGGTCTGCGGCCCCATTCCCGAAAGCCAGTGCGCGTGACCCGCACGGACCTGTATGACGCCCACGTTCAGGCAGGAATTTTCATGACGTTTGCCTCTTCAACTCGAGAACGAAATGGGAACGTCCCGTTCGGAGTTCAAGGGGGTCGGCAGAATATATTCCTGACAATTTGTCAGGACTTGGGTCACCACTGGCTCATCCCCGCTTCGCGGAGGAGGATCAGTTGTTGCCGACTGGCGCGTCTTTCGCGATGCCGTAGCTGAACATCACGTCGCGGGTGCGGGGCTGGAGATGCTGGCCGCCGTCGACGACGATGGTCGTTCCGGTGATCGACGGCACCTTGACCAGGAAGCTCAGCGCCTCGGCAATGTCCGCCGGTTCGCTGCCGAAGCCGAGCGGCGTCTTGGTGTGCGCGGCCTCGAAGCCCCGCTCAGTCTGCTCGCCGCTCTTCAAGGTGAGGCCCGGCGCGATGCCGCAGACGCGTACGTTCGGACCCAGCGCCTGCGCGAGCAGCCGGGTCGCGGCCTCCAGGGTCGACTTGGTCAGTGTGTAAGACAGAAAATCAGGATTGAGGTTGAAGACCTTCTGGTCGAGCAGATTGACGATCAGGCCCTTGGTGCCATCAGGCAGCTGTTTCGCGAAATCGCGCGCCAGCAGAACCGGCGCATGCAGGTTTACCGCGAACAATTTCTCCAGATTTTCGCGGCTGATATTGGAAATGTCGTCATACTCGAACGCCGAAGCGTTGTTCACCAGGAGCGAACAGAAGCCGAGCGCCGCATTAGCCCTCTCGAACAGTTTCGCAAGCGCCGCGACATCGGAGAGATCGCAACCGAGCGCCACCGCACGGCCACCAGCTGTCATGATCTCCTGGGCAAGAGCTTCAGCCTCATGTGCCGAGTTGTGATAGTGGATCGCGACCGCCCAGCCATCGGTCGCGAGCCTGCGCACCAGCGCCGCGCCGATGCGCGCCCCGCCGCCGGTGACGAGCGCGCAACCGGCGCGGTCGGGGAAACCACTCACGGCCTCACTCGGTATGTCTCGACGCCGGCGCCGGCCGCCTCGTTGTAGATGTCAGGCTTGAAGATCGAGACTCGCGCCGCCTTTACGCGCTGGTCGCGGAAGCAGAGATTCACCAGTTCGTCGAGCAGGGTCTCGATGAACACGGTATGGCGGCGGCGCGGCCATTTGCGCAGCGCTTCGCGGATGTAGTCGTAGTCGACCACCGAGGAGACGTTCTTGAACTTGCCGGCCTTCGGAGCAGCGTAGAGTTCGACATTCACGACGATCCGCTGCGGCTTTTCCGGATGGCGCTCCCACGGATGCAGGCCCAGCCGAACCTCGGTCACGAGGTCCCGGATGATCATGCGCACATAGCCCTGGTCGGTGGACCAGTGCGCAGGAAGCGGGGCCGGTAGCGGCGGTTTCTTCATGGCCACGCTTTAGCATTGGCGGCCGAACCGCTACAACTGCAGCCGATGAGCAATGTCAGCCGCTTTCCCATCGCCAGTGCCGCGCTCGCGATCCGCCACGTCTTCATCCGCAATCTGGAGGTGCTGGCGCATATCGGCGTGCACGGCCACGAACAAGGCAAGCTCCAGCCGGTCCGGATCAATGTCGATCTCGCGGTCGAGGATGCCGCAGTGATCGAGGATAAGCTGGAGGTCGTGGTCGACTACGACGCGATCACGCGGAAGATCCGCGCTATCCTGGCTGCCGGCCATATCAACCTGGCGGAGACACTGGCCGAGCGGATCGCGGTGGCGTGTTTCGAAGATCCCCGTGTGAAGACAGCGCGCATAAGGGTGGAGAAGCTACATGCGCTCCCGGGTGCGGAGAGCGGCGGCGTCGAGATCGAGCGGCAACGCTCCTGACCTTTCTTGGGCGCCGACGCGCTATTATATCGGTCACTATGAACGACCAGATCGAGCCGCGAGCGGAAAGCGTGCCCCTGAAGGGCGCCGAGCGCATTGCCGCCTATCTGAAGATGCTGCCCGATGCGCCGGGCGTCTATCGCATGCTCGATGCGAAAGGCGACGTGCTCTATGTCGGCAAGGCGAAAAGCCTGAAGAAGCGCGTTGGCGCCTATGCCAGCGGGCGGCCGCATTCCGAACGGCTGACCCGCATGATCGCCGATACCGCCGAGATGCTGTTCGTCACGACGAAGAGCGAGATCGAGGCGCTGCTGCTCGAATCCAACCTGATCAAGCAGCTCAAGCCGCGCTACAACGTCTCCTATCGCGACGACAAGTCGTTCCCGAACATCCTGCTGCGCGAGGACCATGCCTTTCCGCAGCTTCTCAAGCATCGCGGCGCGAAATCGACCAAAGGCACATATTTCGGGCCGTTCGCCAGCGCGAAGGCGGTGTCGAACACGCTGAATACGCTGCAGCGCGCCTTCCTGCTGCGCTCGTGTTCGGACTCGGTGTTCGAGTCGCGTACACGACCCTGTCTCCTGTTCCAGATCAAGCGCTGCAGCGCGCCCTGTGTTGGCCGCATCGACCAGGAAGGTTATGCCGAGCTGGTGCACGAAGCCGAACAGTTCCTCTCCGGCAAAAGCCGTGCCGTGCAGGACCTGCTGGTCGCGGGGATGACGAAGGCTGCGGAGGCGACGAAGTTCGAAGAAGCCGCGCGGCTGCGCGACCGCATCCGTGCCATGAGCCACGTCCAGCTCAACCAGGGCATCAATCCTTCGACCTTCGCCGACGCAGACGTTTTCGCGTTGCACGCCCAAGGCGGGGAGACCTGCGTGCAGGTGTTCTTCTTCCGCGCCGGGCAGAACTGGGGCAACCGGCCCTATTTCCCGCGCGCCGGCATCGAGACATCCGACGGCGAGGTCCTGGAAGCCTTCATCGGACAGTTTTACGACGAGCGCACCGCGCCGCCGCTCCTGCTGCTGTCGCACGCCATTTCCAATGCCGATCTGCTGGCCGAGGCGCTGGCGCTGCGCGCAGAGCGCAAAGTCGAGATCGCGGTGCCGCAGCGCGGCGAGAAACGCGAAATCGTCGAGATGGCGCTCAACAATGCGCGCGAGCAGCTCGGCCGGCGCATGGCCGAAAATTCCGCGCAGCGGGAATTGCTGGAAGGCGTCGCCACGGTGTTCGGATTGGAGCAGCCGCCACGGCGCATCGAGGTCTATGACAATTCCCACATCATGGGGACGAACGCACTGGGCGGCATGATCGTCGCGGGACCGGAAGGTTTCGAGAAGGGTGAGTACCGCAAGTTCAACATCAAATCGACCGAGCTCACGCCGGGCGATGACTACGCGATGATGCGCGAGGTGTTGACGCGCCGGTTCGCGCGCCTCGTCAAGGAGGGCGACGATCCAAAGACGAAATGGCCGGATCTGGCGCTGATCGACGGTGGGCCCGGCCAACTGTCGATTGCCTGTCAGGTCTTCGCCGACCTTGGCGTGGAAGACGTGCAGCTCGCGGGCATTTCCAAAGGGCCGGATCGCGACGCGGGCCGCGAGCATTTCTATCTGCCCGGCAAGACGCCGTTCCGGCTCGATCCCAAGGATCCGGTGCTCTACTACCTGCAACGCCTGCGCGATGAGGCGCACCGCTTCGCCATCGGCAGCCATCGCAAAAAACGCTCCAAGGCGATCGGCGCGAGCCCGCTGGACGAGATCGCCGGGATCGGCGCGGCGCGCAAGCGCGCGCTTCTGCAGCATTTCGGCTCGGCGCGCGCCGTGGCAGCGGCCGGCACCAGCGATATCGAGGCGGTGGAAGGCGTGTCGAGCGCCATGGCGAAGAAGATCTACGACTTCTTCCATCCCTCCGGCTGATCAGCCGCGCAGCACCAGTCGGGCGAATTCGGCGAAACCCTGTCCGCCAGAACCGTTGGTGATGTAGCGCGGCAGGAATTTCA
>DATEZM010000206.1:0-21752 GCA_035255625.1 Rhizomicrobium sp.
GTGCCGCGCGTGGCTCTGCTGGCCTCATCGACCTTCGGCTTCCCGCGCTCGGAACGCTCCGAGCGCATCGTGGAAGCGGTGCACATGCTCGACGAACGCCATGTCGATTTCGAATATGACGGCGAGATCGCGGTCGACGTCGCGCTCGATCGCGAGAAGATGCTGCTCTATCCGTTCTGCCGGCTGACCGACACGGCCAATGTCCTGATCATGCCGGCGATCCATTCGGCGGCGATCTCGACCCGGCTGCTGTCACAGCTCGGCGGCGTGACGATGATGGGGCCGCTTCTCATCGGGCTCGAAAAGCCGGTGCAGATCGCGCCGCTCGGCGCCAAGATGAGCGAAATCTACAACGCCGCTGTGATCGCTGCGCTGTAGGGCCGGCACCATTCGGTAACCATCTCCGGGCGAAAATGGGGCATGAATCCCCGGGAACGCTTCCACAACCTCGACGCCATGCGCGGCATCTGCGGGCTGTCCATCGTGATGTTCCATTGCGACGGACTGTTCGGCGCCGGCGAGGTTTTCTGCCATGGCTTCCTCGCAGTGGACATGTTCTTCATTCTGAGCGGATTCGTCATCGCCCATACCTACGGCCCGCGCCTGGCGGCGGGGTTGGACACAGGCGCGTTCCTCAAGGCCCGCGTGGCGCGGCTCAGTCCGGTCTATTGGGCCGGCACGATGCTCTGCACCGCGATGCTGGTCGCGATCGCGGCCTACAGGCCGGCGGGAAGCTTCTTCAGCGCCGGCCAGATCGCGGGTCTGTCGGCGATGGCGATGGCGCTGATCCCGCAACTCACGTTGGGGGGGCTCGCCTATCCTGCCAATCCGGTCGCCTGGTCGCTGATGGGCGAATTCATCGCCAACGCGCTCTATGCGCGCCTGCTGCATGCGCGCAGCACATCGGTGCTCATCGGCATCGTCTTGGCCGGCTGGAGCGGTTGCGCCGTCATCGGCTATCTCAACGGAGCAGGCTGGTGCTTCGGCGCGACAGCGGCGACGGTCGCGCTGACGCCGCTGCGCGCCATCCCGGCTTTTGTGATGGGCGTGGTGCTTTATCGCGGCTATCGCGTCGGTGCGCTCGACGTCCTGCCGCGCGTGACGCCGCTGGCGCCGCTGCTCGTCTGGCTTGTCATCGCGCAGGTGCCGACCTTCGCAGCCACACCCAGCTTCGACCTAGCCGTGGTGACGCTGGCATCGCCCCTTCTTCTCGCCCTGCTCGTGCGCGCGCCGGAGAGTGCGCCTCGACCGCTCCTCTGGCTGGGCGCGATCTCCTATCCGCTCTATGCATCGCATCTGGCGCTTGTGAACACGGCGCGCTACACGCCGCTGTTCGGATTGAATCACGGCCCCGATCCGGTCAGGGCCGCGTTCGTTATCACACTGGCACTGGGCGTGGCGGCGTTGCTGCATCGCTTCGTCGAGCAGGCGCCGCGCAAACTGCGCCGGCTGGGCGTTACGCACTGAATTTCGTCAGCCGGGACTGACAAATGGGCGCACGATCATGCCCAGCATCACCAGGCTTACGAACAGCCGGTAGAATCCGAGCGTCAGCCCGATCGGGAAATAGTTGGGGTTCGGTTCGATCTGCGACAGCTGGCAGCCGAAGGCGGCCGGAATTTCCGCGGTCGCAGCATTGAACGTTGCGTTCATCCAGAGCTGGGCGAGCTGGCGCGCGCGATCGCGTTCGGGCGAATAGGTATCGTGGCTGTAGGTCTTCAATTGCAACGCCGACATCATCGCCCAGGTGCAATTGGGCGTGGTGTGGCGCAGGCCGTAGCGGCCGAACTCGCCATAGGCGGTCGCCGGTGTGCTCACCCACTCAACCTTACCGGGATGAAAGGGCTGCGTCTCGCGCTCGACGAACGTCCCCGCGGCAATCAAGGCCAGCGGCATCGCCAAGATGCCCAGCACGCCCACGACATAGAGATGCCAATAGAAATCCGGATTGCGAAAGGCGTGCACGATCGGGACGAAGATCAGCAGGATGAGCGTGGGTCCCCACACCCAGGTCGCCGAGTCGCGCACCGCGATGAAGATGTCCATGAAGAAGACGTCGGAATCGCCCAGCACATCCGCCGGGTTGAAAGTGGCGACGAAGCCCGGCGGCAGCCACCACAGGCTCGCAATCCAGCTACCGGCCAGCACGAGAGCGAGAACGAGCGGCGCCAGCAGCCACAGATCGAGGCGAAAGCCATCGCCTCCACGCCAGTTCCGGAAGGTGTCGCGCAGCGAAGACAACCCGCGCCAGATCGCCAGCAGCCACAGGACAGCAAGGCTCGCCGCGCATAGTTTGAGCAGGATGAATTCCGTCGCCATGACCCCTCCGACGCATCATGACACAGGCGGGAAATGTCCGAATTGCGGCGAACCGCGGAAATGCGGCATGGTCGCCCCGCCAGCAAAGAGCGAGACGCCATGACCGTCCCGGCCTTCATCGAACGCATCTGGGAAGACGACATTCTTCCGACTCTGACCGAGTACATCCGCATCCCCAACAAGTCGCCGCATTTCGATCCCGACTGGGAGGCGCATGGGCACATGGAGCGCGCGGTCGCGATGTTCGAGGCCTGGGCGCGCAAGAAGATCGCAGCGCTCGAGGGCGCGACGCTCGAAGTCGTTCGGCTCAAAGGGCGCACGCCGCTGATCTTCATCGAGATCCCGGGCGCGGCCAAAGGCGCGGTGCTGCTCTATGGCCACCTCGACAAACAGCCGGAGATGAAAGGCTGGGCCGAAGGCACCGGCCCGTGGACGCCGGTGCGCAAGGGCGACAAGCTCTACGGCCGCGGCGGCGCCGATGACGGCTATGCGATGTTCGCGTCGCTGGCCGCGATCCTGAAACTGCGCGAGGAGAAGAAGCAACACGCAAGCTGCGTGATCTGCATCGAGGCATGCGAAGAGTCAGGGTCCTACGACCTGCCCTTCTATATCGAGCACTTAAGCGAGCGTATCGGTACGCCCGATCTTGTCGTCTGTCTCGACTCCGGTTGCGGCAATTACGAACAGCTCTGGCTGACCACCAGCTTGCGCGGCATCGCGATGGGAAACCTGACCGTCCGTGTACTGACGGAAGGCGTGCACTCCGGCGACGCGAGCGGCATCGTGCCGTCGTCCTTCCGCATCGCGCGTTCGCTGCTCTCCCGCATCGAGGACGAAGTAACCGGACAGATGAAGCTCGACGAGCTTTATGTCCAGGTGCCGCCGGATCGTCTCGAACAGGCGCGCGCCTCTGCCGCGATCCTGGGCGACGAGGTCTATACCAAGATGCCGTTCGCCGGCGCGACCAAGCCGATAGCGTCCGATTTGACCGAACTGATCCTGAACCGCACCTGGCGGCCGCAACTCGCCGTCACGGCGATGGACGGCTATCCGCTGCCCAAAGACGGCGGCAATGTGCTGCTGCCCTATTCCACCACAAAGCTCTCGATCCGTCTTCCGCCGACCTGCGACGCCGGCAAGGCGACCAAGGCGATCAAGGCCAAGCTTGAAGCGGACGCGCCCTATGGTGCCGAAGTCGAATTCGACACGGAAGCGGGCCAGACCGGTTGGAATGCACCGCCGCTGGCGCCTTGGCTGGCAGCGTCGCTGAAGAAGGCGAGCGAGGCGCATTTCGGCCGGCCGGTCGCCTTCATGGGTGAAGGCGGCTCGATCCCGTTCATGGCAATGCTGGGCGAGAAATATCCCAAAACTCAGTTCGTGGTGACCGGCGTGCTTGGCCCGCAGTCCAACGCGCATGGCCCGAACGAATTCATCCACATCCCGACGGCGAAGAAGGTGACAGCGTGCATCGCCGATGTACTGGCGGATCACGCGGGGCGCTAGGACGGGCCACGACACTCCCGGGAGCGTTCGGCCAAGAACACCCAATGCCCACAGGACCTTATGGGACCGTGTGCGGCGAGATTTCCCGAATCAGTGGGCCTGGCGCCCTTGCCGTACCGCCCCCCCCTCCCTATATACCCCCTGACTCGGTAACGGCCTTTTTTCGGGGCTTTTGCCGCTATTTTTCATCGCTCAGGGGACGGCCCGGAGGGCGCTTCGTTGAAGGCCAGGAACCCGTCCGCCAAAGAAGGAAACAGACATGGCTAAAGTCATCGGTATCGACCTCGGCACCACCAATTCCTGCGTCGCGGTCATGGAGGGTTCCACCCCCAAAGTCATCGAGAATGCGGAAGGAGCCCGTACCACGCCCTCCATCGTGGCCTTCGCCCAGGACAGCGAACGGCTCATCGGACAGCCCGCCAAGCGGCAGGGCGTCACCAATCCCGAATTCACCTTCTTCGCGATCAAGCGGCTGATCGGCCGCCGGTTCGACGATCCGATGACCCAGAAGGACATCGGCATGGTTCCGTACAAGATCGTGAAGGCCGACAATGGCGACGCTTGGGTCCAGGGCCGCGACGGCAAGAAATTCAGCCCCTCCGAAGTCTCTGGTTTCATCCTGCAGAAGATGAAGGAAACCGCCGAGGCGCATCTGGGCGAGAAGGTCACGCAGGCCGTCATCACGGTGCCCGCCTATTTCAATGACGCCCAGCGCCAGGCGACCAAAGACGCCGGCAAGATCGCGGGCCTCGAAGTCCTGCGCATCATCAACGAACCGACGGCGGCGGCGCTCGCCTATGGCATGGACAAGAAGGGCGCCGGCCAGACCATTGCGGTTTATGACCTCGGTGGCGGCACGTTCGATGTGTCCGTGCTCGAGATCGGCGACGGCGTGTTCGAGGTCAAGTCGACCAATGGCGACACCTTCCTGGGCGGCGAAGACTTCGACCAGCGGCTGGTCGGCTATCTCGCCGACGAGTTCAAAAAAGAGAACGGCATCGACCTGCGCGCCGACCGTCTCGCGCTTCAGCGTCTGAAGGATGCGGCCGAGAAGGCGAAGATCGAGCTCTCCTCCGCGCAGCAGACCGAGGTGAACCTGCCGTTCATCACGGCCGACGCGTCGGGGCCCAAGCATCTCACCATCAAGATCACGCGCGCCAAGCTTGAAGCCCTCGTCGACGATCTGATCCAGAAGACGGTCGGGCCGGTGAAGGCGGCGCTGAAGGATGCCGGTGTAACGGCGAACCAGATCGACGAAGTGATCCTGGTCGGCGGCATGACCCGCATGCCCAAGGTCCAGGAAATCGTCAAGCAGCTGTTCGGCAAGGAGCCGCACAAGGGCGTCAACCCGGATGAAGTGGTCGCCATCGGCGCCGCGATCCAGGGCGGCGTGCTGAAGGGCGAGGTCAAGGACGTCCTGTTGCTCGATGTGACTCCACTGTCGCTCGGCATCGAGACACTGGGCGGCGTGTTCACCCGCCTGATCGACCGCAACACCACGATCCCGACCAAGAAGTCGCAGATTTTCTCGACCGCGGAAGACAACCAGACCGCGGTGACAATCCGCGTCTTCCAAGGTGAGCGCGAGATGGCGGTAGACAACAAGATCCTCGGCCAGTTCGACCTGATGGGCCTTCCGCCGGCCCCGCGCGGCGTACCGCAGGTCGAAGTCACCTTCGACATCGACGCCAACGGTATCGTGTCGGTGACGGCCAAGGACAAGGCCACCAACAAGGAACAGCAGATCCGCATCCAGGCGAGCGGCGGTCTCTCGGAAGCCGACATCAAGAAGATGGTGCAGGAAGCCGAGGCTCATGCCGCCGACGACAAGAAGCGCCGCGAGAGCGTGGAGGCCAAGAACCAGGCCGACGCGTTGGTGCATTCGACCGAGAAGGCGCTCGGCGAGCATGGCGACAAGGTCGATGCCGCTGAGCGCACGGCGATCGAGAATGCACTGGCCTCGCTCAAGGAAGCGATCAAGGGCGACGACGCCGAGGACATCAAGGCGAAGACCCAGTCGCTGGCGCAGGCTTCGATGAAGCTGGGCGAGGCGATGTACAAGGCGCAGCAAGCCGGCGCCGCTGCGGCGGATGCCGCCGCCGACGGCGCGGGCAACGACCCGAACGCCAAGGACGACAACGTCGTGGACGCGGAGTTTTCCGAGGTCGACGACAAAAAAGACGGTTCGGCTTAAGAACAGAACGAGGCCCGGCGTGACAAGCGCCGGGCTTCTTCTTTAAGGGGCGTGCGCGCACAACAGGTCATGAACAAGCGCTGTTATTACGAGATTCTCGGTTGCCAGAAGGACGCGCCCGGCGCCGAACTGAAGGCGAGCTATCGCAAGATGGCGATGGAGTGCCATCCCGACCGAAACCCCGGCGACCACACCGCCGAAGTCCGCTTCAAGGAAATCAACGAAGCCTATGACGTCTTGAAGGACGATCAAAAGCGCGCGGCTTACGACCGCTTCGGCCATGCGGCGTTCGAGAACGGCATGGGCGGGCGCGGGCCCTCCGGCTTCGACTTCGCCTCGTCCTTCACCGATGTGTTCGACGATTTGTTCGGCGAGTTCATGGGCGGACGGCGCTCACGGCGGCAGAACCGCGGCGGCGATCTGCGCTACAATCTCGAAATCAATCTCGAAGAATCCTTCAGGGGCCGCAGCGCCCAGATCAAGGTACCGAGCGCGGTGGCCTGCGAGGCCTGCGGTGGCTCCGGCGCCGAGGCCGGCCACAAGGCCGAGCAATGCCCGACCTGTTCCGGCATCGGCAAGGTGCGCGCGCAGCAGGGCTTCTTTACCATCGAGCGCAGCTGTTCGACCTGCCGCGGCACCGGACGGGTGATCAAGAATCCCTGCAAGGGCTGCAAGGGCACCGGCCATGTGCAGAAGGAACGCACGCTCAGCGTCGACATCCCGCCCGGCGTCGAGGAAGGCACGCGCATCCGGCTATCCGGCGAAGGCCAGGCGGGACTGAATGGCGGGCCGGCGGGCGATCTCTACATCTTCGTCTCGGTCAAGGCGCATGAGATGTTTCAGCGCGAAGGCCATGACCTCTATTGCCGCACGCCGGTGAGCTTCGTCACCGCGGCGCTCGGCGGCACCATCGACGTGCCGACGCTCGATGGTGGGCGCACACGCGTGACGCTGCCCGAGGGCACGCAAACGGGACGCCAGTTCCGCATGCGCAGCAAGGGCATGCCGGTGCTACGTGGCGGCGGCATGCATGGCGATCTCTATGTCGAGGTCGCTGTCGAGACCCCGGCCAAGCTCTCCAAGAAGCAGAAGGAGCTCCTGAAGGAGTTCGAGAAGCTCAGCGACACGGGCACCAATCCCGAAAGCGAAACCTGGCTGGCCAAGGCGAAGAGCTTCCTCGGCGGCGAGACGAAGAACTAGGCGCTCAACCGCCGCAGTTTGTCTTCGCGTCCGACTGGTAACCGTTCTCCAGCACGCAGATCATGAGATTGCCGTCGGCGGCCCCATAGGTCGCGATCAGGCGGCCGCGCAGATACGCCCATTGGCGGCGCGTGTCGGCGGCAGCGGCGTCGACGGCGCGGGCGAAATTGCCGGACTGGCTGCGATCCCTACGCGCCGGGCCGACCGGGCCTTGAAGCCGAATCGTGGCCAGTTCCTTGTTCAAGGTGTAATGTGTGACGCGTCCGGCACAGCCGCCCACCATGTCGAGCGCATCGTCGTTGAAGCACTGACTGGCGGGAAGCGGGTCGTCCACACCGGCGCAGGTCAGCGCGCGGCGCGTGAGCCATTCGTGTTCGCGGCTCTGCTTGGGGTCCGTCCGGGAGGGTGCCGTCGATGGTGCCGAATGCCAGCGCGGTGGCGCTGCAGAAAGCGAACGCCAGGGATATCGCGAGCAAGTTTCGCATGATTTTCTCTCTCATTGTCCGTCCGCACCACCCCAAAGACCAGCAACTCCAGGCCGCGGAAACCCGTCGGACGCGCGAAGTTAGCCAATTCTAAACCGCGCGCCGTCCATCATCGCGAGGCTGGACGAAATCGGGGGGCCCCTTGCTTCGCGCCTTGCAGGCCGCTTACGGCCATCTGGCACGCGACATTACTAATGACGGCCTGATGATCCTGGCATTTGGCCTGATGGGCATCGGCTTCTATCTGCTGTTCGAGCCCGGCCGCCGCCTGTCACTGCGCGCCGCGTTGACCCATGTCTTCCGCAGGGACCTGTTCGGCCACCGCACCTCGCGAGTCGATATTCTCCATTTCGTCCTGATGGCAGGATTGTGGATTCCCCTGACCGGCGCTCTGGTCGCCGCCTCCCTCACCATGAACTTCGGCTGCTTCCTGGCGGAACGGTTCGGGCAGCGGCATGCGCTTCTGGGAGACGGCTGCATCGCGGCGACACTGCAATTCGTCGTCATCATGACCTGCCGCGAGCTCGGGACTTATGTCGCGCACTATCTGTTGCACAAGGTACCTGTGCTGTGGAGCATTCATCGCACCCATCATTCGGCCGAGGTGCTGACTTTTTTCACCTCGGCGCGTGCCCATCCGGTTGAGTATCTCCACATGCAGGGGTTCAACGCCCTGTTTGCCGGAGCGGGTGGCGGGCTGTTCCTCTACCTGACCGGCAGCGTGCTGCACACCGCGCCGGTTCTGGTTCTGGCCGCCAGCGTGATCTTCTTCGAGACTTTTGCCCTGGCGCAGCATTCCCATCTGCCGGTCTCGTTCGGCAAGCTCAATTACCTGTTCACCTCGCCCGTCATGCACCAGGTGCACCACAGCGCCGAGCGACGCCACCGCGATCGCAATTTCGGCACCCAGCTTGCGATTTTCGACTGGCTGTTCGGCACTCTTTATCTTCCGCGAGGGCGCGAGGACTATCGCCTCGGCCTCAATGAGCGGGAACTGGGGGAGGACAATCCCCATCTGCGCCTGCGCGACTTCTACTTCGAGCCCGCCCTGCATGCTTGGCGTCTGCTGACCCGCAGCGTCAAGGCGGGCTCAGATACATCGCCAGAAGGCCGTCTGCCCCCACGGTGTCGTCGTTGACCAAGGCGTCGGTCAGCGGCAGCCGGCGCACGGCCATATCGGCTCGTCGCATAGTGGTTATAGTGCGCCGATGTTCGATTCCTTGCGATTTATCGCGCGCGCGGTGGCGCGTCCAAAATCCGTCGGTGCCGTCGCGCCATCGAGCGAGGCGCTGGCCCGCGCCATGGCGGCGCAGATCGATCCTTCGGCGGACGGCTTGGTGCTGGAGCTGGGTCCCGGCACGGGCGTCGCCACAGCGGCTCTTGTCGCGCGCGGTATAACGCCGGAGCGGATCGTGGCCGTGGAATACGATCCGCACTTCGCCAAGTTCATCGCCGAGCGCTTTCCGCGCGTGACAGTGATCGAGGGCGATGCGTTCGCGCTCGATGCAACTTTGGGGGCGCGATTTTCCAAGCCGTTCATCGGGGCGGTGTCCGGCGTGCCGCTGCTCAATTTCACGATGGCAGAGCGCCAGATTTTCGTTTCGGGCGTGCTCGCGAAGCTCACGCCCGGCGCACCGCTGGCTCAGTTCTCCTACAGCCTGGGCAACCCATCGGTCATTCCTCCGGACGGCGTGAGCGTCGCGCGCGCCAAGCTGGTGCCCTTCAACCTGCCGCCCGCACGCGTGTGGGTGTACCGGCGGGCATGAAAAAGCCCGCGACACACGCGGGCCCCGTCACAATATGTCGAGACAGACCTACTCCGCCGCTTCGGCCAGCACAGGCGCGGCGGCAAGGACGTCCGGGCCGACATGGGCTTCGAACTTCTTAAAGTTATCGCGGAACATGCCGACCAGCTTGATCGCCTGCGCGTCGTAAGCCACCTTGTCCGCCCAAGTATCGCGCGGGTTGAGGATCTTCGCATCGACGCCGGCCACAGCCACCGGCACGCGGAAACGGAAATGCGGATCGACACGCATCTCGGCGCTGGCGAGGCTGCCGTCGAGCGCGGCGTTGAGCAGCGCTCGCGTCGCCTTGATCGGCATGCGCGAGCCGGTGCCGAACGCGCCGCCCGTCCAGCCGGTGTTGACCAGCCAGCAATCGGCCTGGTGCTGGCCGATGAGATCGCGCAGCAGATTGCCGTATTCGCTCGGATGGCGCGGCATGAAAGGCGCGCCGAAACAGGTGGAGAAAGTGGGCTGCGGCTCCTTGCCAAGGCCCTTCTCGGTGCCGGCAACCTTAGCGGTAAAGCCGGAGAGGAAGTGGTACATTGCCTGCGACGGCGTCAGCTTGGCGATCGGCGGCAGAACACCGAAAGCATCGGCCGTCAGCATGATGACGTTCTTCGGGTGCCCGGCGCGGCCGGTCTCGCTGGCGTTCGGAATGAAATCGATCGGATAGGCAGCGCGCGTGTTCTCCGCGTATTTCGCGCTGTCGAGATCGAGCAGACGCGTCGTCTCGTCCATCACGACGTTTTCCAGCACCGTGCCGAAGCGTTCGGTGGTGGCGAAGATCTCGGGTTCGCTCTCTCTGGAGAGCTTGATCACCTTGGCGTAGCAGCCGCCTTCGAAGTTGAACACGCCATGCTCGCTCCAGCCATGCTCGTCGTCGCCGATCAGCGTGCGGCTGGCGTCGGCTGAGAGCGTGGTCTTGCCGGTGCCCGAAAGGCCGAAGAAGATCGCGGACTTGCCATCCTTGCCGACATTGGCCGAGCAGTGCATCGGCATGACGCGCTTGGGCGGCAGGAGGTAGTTCAGGATCGTGAACACCGACTTCTTCATCTCGCCGGCATAGGAGGTGCCGCCGATCAGGACGAGCTTCTTGGTGAAGTTGACCGCGATCACCGTCTTGCTGGCGCAGCCATGCTTGGCCGGCGTCGCCTCGAAGCTCGGCAGGTCGATGATGGTGAATTCGGGCGCGAAACCTTTGAGCTGCTCATCGGTCGGACGGATCAGAAGCTGATGCACGAACAGCGAATGCCAAGCGTATTCTGTCACGATGCGGACGGGGAGGCGGTGGGCGAGATCAGCGCCGCCGAACAGGTCCTTGGCGAAGAGTTCGCTGCCTTCGGCATGGGCCAGCATATCGGCATAGAGCGCATCAAACTGCGCCGGCGACATGGCCTTGTTATTGTCCCACCAGATGTGCTTTTCGCTGTTGGCGTCGCGGACCACGAATTTGTCGGAGGCCGAGCGGCCGGTGTGCTCGCCGGTGAGCACGACCAGCGGGCCGTGCTTGGCAAGCTTGCCCTCATCCCGCGCGATGGCGATCTCATAGAGCCGGGCGGGCGTCACATTCCAGTTGACGGCTTTCAGATTGCGAAAACCGTGCTGCTCAAGGCCGTGAGCGTTCGGCCCGTTCTTCGACATTGCCTACCTCTGAACTCGAAAAAGCGTGCGGGCCGTCACTTGTTCCTGGACGGTCTCGTTTGAAGGCAAATTAGAGGCTTCCCCCCTCGGGCGGCAACGCAATCCTCAGGACCGGGTTACTCAAGAAATGTTACTGAATTCAGTAGGTTAGGAATGACACCGGTGGCAATTGTGGGTGGCAGACAGCCGCGCGTGGTGGTTTTTGCACAGCCACCAATAGGTTATGACCGGCCATGGCTTTGAGCGACGAGGAAGTCGACCGCTATGCCCGCCACATCGTCCTGCGTGAGGTCGGTGGCGTCGGCCAGCGCAAGCTGAACGACGCCAGCGTATTGGTGGTAGGTGCGGGCGGGCTGGGCAGTCCGGTGATCCTCTATCTCGCGGCCGCCGGCGTTGGCACCATCGGCATCGCCGATTTCGACACGGTGAGCCTGTCCAACCTGCAGCGCCAGGTGGCGCATCGCACGGTGGACGTGGGGCGGCCGAAGACCCAGTCGGCGCGCGACGCGGCGTTGGCGATCAATCCGAATGTCCGCATCGAACCGCATCCGGTACGTCTCGATGCGGGCAATGTGCAGGCGGTCATCGCGCCATACGACATCGTGGCCGATGGTTCGGACAATTTCGCCACGCGCTTCCTGATCAACGATGCCTGCTTTTTCGCGGAAAAGACGCTGGTCTCTGCCGCGGTTACCGAGTTCGACGGGCAGCTTGCGACCTTCAAGGCACATGTCGAAGGCTGTCCCTGCTATCGTTGCCTGTTCCCGGAAGCGCCGCCGCCGGGCACGGCGCCGCCCTGCTCAGAGACCGGCGTGCTCGGCGCCGCGGCCGGCGTGATGGGGACGCTTCAGGCGCTGGAGGTCATCAAGGAAATCACCGGCGCGGGCGAATCCATGGCCGGCAAGCTCTTGATCTACGAAGCGCTGACGACGCGCTTCCGCACCGTGCAGTTCAAGGCTGATCCGGCTTGCGCGCTGTGCGGACAGACGCCGACAATTCGCACGCCATGATGTTCACAAAGAAGCTGCGCGAGCCCGTGATGCGCGGCGGGATCACGGTCAGCGTTCGCATCTGGCAGCGGCCGCATGTGAAGGTCGGCGGCATCTATCCGCTCGGCACCGGTCATATCCGGGTGACATCGATCCGCGAGATCGGCCTTAAGGGCATAACGCCTGAGCTGGCGCGCCAATCCGGCTTCGCCGGCGTCGTCGACCTGCTCAAGACCGCTAAGCACGGGCGCGGCGAGAAGGTGTATCTCGTGGAGTTCGTGTACGAGGACGGATTCAGTGCGCCGCGTCCCAGTTTTGCGCGGCGCGTGCGTCGACGGTGAGCGGCACAGAAAGCGCAATCGCCGGCAGCGCCGCCCTCTCCATCACTGCCTTCACCGCGGCTTGTGTCTTCTCGACCTCGGCATCGACCGCCTCGAAGATCAGCTCGTCATGTACCTGGAGCAGCATCTTGGCCTTGAGCTTCTTCTTCGCCAGCGCGTCGGGCACGCGGATCATGGCGCGGCGGATGACGTCGGCGGCGGTGCCCTGGATCGGCGCGTTGATCGCGGCCCGCTCCGCTCCGCCGCGATGCGCGGGGATCGGCGATTTGATCTCGCGGATATGGACGCGGCGGCCAAACAACGTCTCGACATAACCGTTCTCGCGCGCGAAGGCCTTGGTCGCTTCCATGTAGTCGCGGATGCCGGGAAAGCGCTGGAAATATTTCTTGATGTAGTCGTCGGCCTCGCCACGGCCGATACCGAGTTGATTGGCGAGGCCAAAGCCAGAGATGCCATAGACAATGCCGAAATTGATCGCCTTGGCGCGCCGCCGCGTCTCGGCCGGCATGCCCTTGACCGGCACGCCGAAGATCTCCGACGCCGTCATGGCATGGATGTCCTGCTCGTCGGCGAAGGCCTTCTTGAGCTGTGGAATATCGGCGATATGGGCGAGCAGGCGCAGTTCGATCTGGCTGTAATCCGCGCTGATCAGCTTGGAGCCCTTGGGCGCGATGAAGGCCTGGCGGATGCGCCGCCCCTCTTCGGTGCGCACCGGGATATTCTGAAGATTGGGATCGGTCGAGGCGAGTCGCCCGGTCGATGTCGACGCCATGGCGTAGGATGTGTGGACGCGGCCGGTCTTCGCATTGATGTAGGTCGGCAGCGCATCGGTGTAGGTGCCGCGGAGCTTGGCGAGGCCGCGCCATTCCAGCACCTTCTTCGCGATCGGATGACCCTGGGCCGCGACGTCTTCCAGAACATCGACGTCGGTCGACCATGCGCCGGTCTTGGTCTTGCGGCCGCCCTCGAGCTTGAATTTGCCGAACAAAATGTCGCCGAGTTGTTTGGGCGAACCGATGTTGAAGGCTTCGCCGGCGAGCTTGTGAATCTGCGTCTCCATCTTCGCCTGGTCCTGGGCGAAATCGTTGGAGAGCCGGCGCAGCAGATCGGGGTCGATCATCACGCCTTCGCGCTCCATATCGGCGAGCACTGAGATCAGCGGACGCTCCAGCGTCTCATAGACCGTGGTCTTGCCCTGCACCGGCAGGCGCGCCTTCAGCAGAAGATAGAGCCTTAGCGTGACGTCGGCATCCTCGGCCGAGTATCGCGTCGCCGCCTTGATCGGCACGCAGTCGAAGGTGATCTTGTCCTTGCCCTTGCCGGCGACATCGAGGAAAGAAATCGGCTTGTGGCTGAGATGGAGTTCAGACAGCTCGTCCATGCCGTGGCCGTGCAGTCCGCCATCGAGCACATAGGAGATCAGCATCGTGTCGTCATAAGGCGCGACCCTGATGCCGCGTTGCTGGAAGATCAGGAAATCGTATTTGAGGTTCTGCGCGATCTTCAGGATCGACGGATCCTCGAGCAGCGGCTTGAGGCGCGCCAGCACCTCGGCCTCATTCATCTGCTCAAGATCGTCGCTGGCGCCGAGGTCGAGCCCTTCGCCCTTGCGATGGCCGCAGGGCACATAGCATGCCTCGCCCGGCGCCACCGCAAGCGACACGCCGCAAAGACCCGCCGTCATCGGATCGAGGCCGGTGGTCTCGGTGTCGACGCAGACCCGGCCTTCCTCGCGCGCCCGCGCAATCCAACCGTCGAGATCCTTGAGCGTGATCACGGTCTTGTAGGCGTCGAGATCGATCGGCTTGACGATGGCGTCGCGCCCTGCCACGGCGCCGACTTTGGCTTCGGCGGCGACCGGTGTCTCGCGGTCGGCCTGTTTGACGATGCGGTTTGCGGCGGTGGCCGAAGGTTCGACCGCCGGCGCGATCGACTCGATATCCTCGATGCCGAAATGCGTCGCGACACGCTTGGTGATAGAATTGAACTCCATGCCACGCAGGAAGGCGATCAGCTCCTTCGGCTCGGGCTCGTGCACCGCGAAGGTCTCGGGTCCTTCCGGATATTTTGCATGGTGGTCGAGCGTTACCAGCTTCTTGGATATGCGGGCGTTTTCGGCGTTCTCGATCAGCGTCTCGCGGCGTTTGGGTTGCTTGATTTCGCCGGCGCGCTTCAGCAGTGTTTCCAGGTCGCCATACAGGTTGATCAGTTCGGCTGCGGTCTTGATTCCGATGCCGCGCACACCGGGCACGTTGTCGACGCTATCGCCGGCCAGCGCCTGCACCTCGATCACCTTGGACGGTGGCACGCCGAATTTCTCCATCACCTCGGCGGAGGCGATGCGCTTGTTCTTCATCGTGTCGTAGAGCTCGACCTTGCCGTCCTCGACGAGTTGCATCAGATCCTTGTCGGACGAGATGATCGTGCAGCGCGCATTCGCCTCGCGCGCCAACCGCGCATAGGTGGCGATCAGATCGTCGGCTTCGAACCCATCCTGCTCGACGCAGGAGACGCCGAAGGCGCGTGTCGCATCGCGCACCAGCGGGAATTGGGGGATCAGGTCCTCGGGCGGCGGCGGCCGATTGGCCTTGTACTTGTCGTAGATCGTGTTGCGGAAGGTGATGGCGCCGGCGTCGAACACCACGGCCAGATGGGTCGGGCCGTCAGCGGCCTTCATGTCCTCTAGCAGCTTCCACATCATGTTGCAGTAGCCCGAGACCGCCCCGACCGGCAGGCCGTCGGACTTTCGCGTCAGCGGGGGAAGCGCGTGATAGGCGCGGAACAGATAGCCCGAGCCATCGACCAGATAGAGATGATCGCCCTTTTTCAGCGCTGGGGCGGCCGCTTTCGCCGGCACTTTTCCCGGCTTGCTCAATGCCGGTGCGCTCCGGCCTTCAGCACGAATTTGCGATCGCAATAGGGGCATTCGACGGAATTTTCGTCGCCCATTTCCAGGTAGACGCGCGGATGGCCGAGCGCCCCGCCCGAGCCGTCGCATTTGACGCGGGTATCGTCGACTTCGATGATCTCAGGGGCGTCGATGGGCATGTGCGGCACGCTTTTGAGCAGGGCGGCGGGATAATAGTCGCTGGCCCGGGTGGGGCAAGCGCCTTTGCCGCGGCTCCTGACACGCGGTAGCTTTGGCCAATGGTCACGCTGAACCGCATCTACACCAAGACCGGCGACAAGGGCGACACGGCGCTGGGCGATGGTTCGCGCCGGCCCAAAAACGATCTGCGCATCGCGGCCTATGGCACGGTGGACGAGACCAATTGCGCGGTCGGGCTGGCACGGCTGCACACGAGCGGCGAACTCGACGCAATGCTGTCGCGCATCCAGAACGACCTGTTCGACCTCGGCGCCGATCTCTGCGCACCACAAGAGGGACGGCGTGGCGGCGACCGCCTTCGCATCGCCGAGTCCCAGGTCGAGCGGCTGGAGCGCGAGATCGACGCGATGAACGAGGGGCTGAAGCCGCTCTCGTCTTTCGTGCTGCCCGGTGGCACACCGGCCGCGGCGCAGCTGCATCTCGCCCGCGCCATCGCACGCCGCGCCGAGCGCCTGATCGTGGAGCTTTCGCAGAAGGAAACGGTCAGCCCAACCGCGATCCGCTACATCAACCGGCTCTCGGATCACCTGTTCGTGGCGAGTCGGCTCGCCAATGATGGCGGAGCCAAGGACGTGCTCTGGATTCCCGGCGCGAACCGGTAGTGACTTATCGATCGGCGCGCAGCTGACGCTGCGCTTCAGCCCACGTCAGCGGTGCGGCGGCCGAAGATGAAGGCGAGCACGATTCCCGGCACGCCCGTCACGCCCCAGCCCGGCAAGCCGGATATGGCAGTAATGGCGTGAGCGAGGAATGCCGGCAGATGCTGATCGCACCAGGCATGAAAGGCGAGCATCGCGGACTTGTCGAACAGCGCCCACACGCCGTCGAGAGAGCGCACGATGATCTTGCCGCCGTTCTCGAGCGAGGTGACGACATCGGCGCCGAGCAGCATCAAGGCCGACACGACAAGAATGAGACTGATCAAGCGCAACACAACGACCATGACGGACCCCGGCAGCCAGCTGAATTCACGCTAACGAGCCAGTTTCGTCTGCACAAGCGCGGCTAACGCGGGTTAACCAACATTCCGCGGCGATGGTTTCCGCTGTCGCATTCTTGTCGCGGCAATTGCGCGATTGCACGTCACGGACGCCTGAAACTCGAGCAGAGGAGCGCTTTCTTATGCGGCGCGCGGCGTTATGCGCATCGCTCGCCACGCGGTGAGTCCGCCGAACACGTCGACCAGCGCATGTACCACGATCAGCCACCACAGACTTCCCGTCAGCGCGAAGCCGATGGCGAAACCGAGGCCGAGCAGACCCGCATTGGTCGCGCCGCGCCAGCCTTGATAGGCGTGCCCGACACCGAAGACCACCGAGGTGGCGACGACCGCTCCGACGACGCCGAGATAGGTGCTCGCGAACCAGATCAGGAAGCCGCGGTAGAGAGTCTCCTCCCACACGCCGGCAGTGATGGAGACGCCGAAGAACAGCAGCAGCTCCGGCGTCGTGCGCGGCAGGATCTTGATATAGGCCGCCTGCTTGCGCAGCGAGTCCTGACGCTTGGCGGTCATCAGGCGGCTGAGGCGAAGCTGGATGACGGCCACTGCGACGATCGCGAGCGCGGCGACGAGGGCTCCCCACCGGCCTCCGTCACTCAGCGGAACGTCGAAGCCGAGCGCCGCGAACGGCCGCCGCGCATACCACCAGCAGAGTACGGCAGCAGCCGCGGTCAGCCAGCCGCGCAGCATGGTGCGCAGATAGCGCGGCACGAGCGGTGGGCTCGGGTCGCGCGCGATACGGCGGCCGTTGAGCGTCGAGACGATCGGCAGCCCGATCACGGCATAGGCAACGAGCAGCAGGTCGAACGGGGTCTGGCCGGGGGCGAGGTGGGGCATGGCCATATAACTATCATTTTCCGATGCGGCCGGCGTTGCACGCGATGCATGCCCCACTGTCATTCATGGCGGAGCGAAGAACGCCAAAACGAAAAGCCGCCCGCAATTGCTCGCGGGCGGCCTCGTTCAATCGACGCGGAAGCGCTTACTGCGCCGCCGGCGCGGTTTCCTTTGCCTTCTTCGAGAGGTCTTCGCCGGTCACCTGGTCGACCTGCTTCATCGAAAGACGGACCTTGCCGCGGTCGTCGAAGCCGAGCAGCTTCACTTTCACCGCCTGGCCCTCCTTGACCACATCGGAGGGCTTGTTGACGCGCTGCGCCGCCAGCTCGCTGACATGGACGAGGCCGTCCTTGGGTCCGAAGAAGTTCACGAAGGCGCCGAAGTCCATGACCTTGACGATCTTGCCGTCATAGATCTCGCCGACCTCCGGCTCCGCGACGATGCCGCGGATCCATTTGAGCGCCGCCTTGATCGACTCGCCGTCGGCCGACGCGATCTTCACCGTGCCGTCGTCCTCGATGTTGATCTTGGCGCCGGTCTTCTCGACGATCTCGCGGATCACCTTGCCGCCCGAGCCGATCACTTCGCGGATCTTGTCGGTCGGGATCTTGATCTGCTCGATGCGCGGCGCGTGCTCGCTCATTTCGCCGCGGGCATGGTCAAGCGCCTTGGACATCTCGCCCAGGATGTGGATTCGGCCGCCTTTGGCCTGGTCGAGCGCCACGCGCATGATCTCTTCCGAGATGCCCGCGACCTTGATGTCCATCTGCAGCGCGGTGATACCTTCTTCGGTGCCGGCGACCTTGAAGTCCATGTCGCCGAGATGATCTTCGTCACCCAGGATGTCCGACAGGACAGCGTAGCGCTGACCTTCGAGGATGAGGCCCATCGCGATGCCGGCGACCGGCTTCTTCAGAGGAACGCTGGCGTCCATCAACGAAAGGCTGGCGCCGCAGACCGAGGCCATCGACGACGAGCCGTTGGATTCGGTGATCTCCGACACCACGCGCAGCGTGTAAGGGAACTCCTCCTTGGTCGGCAGCAGCGGGTGCAAGGCGCGCCAGGCGAGCTTGCCGTGACCGACTTCGCGGCGGCCCGGGGCGCCCATGCGGCCCACTTCGCCCACCGCATAGGGCGGCATGTTGTAGTGGAGCATGAAGTTCTGTTTCACGGTGCCTTCGAGCTGATCCATGAACTGCTCGTCCTCGGTCGTGCCGAGCGTGACGACGACCAGCGCCTGGGTCTCGCCGCGGGTGAACAGCGCCGAGCCATGGGTGCGCGGCAGGACGCCCACTTCCGCCACGATCGGACGCACAGTGACCAGATCGCGGCCGTCGATGCGCTTCTTGGTGTCGAGTACCGCGTTGCGCATGACATGGGCTTCGACGTCGTGCATCAGATCGGAGAAGGTCGAGGCGGAAACCTTGCCTGCGCCTTCGCCAACATGCTGCTCCGCAGACTTCTTGCGGATCGCCGAGATGGCGTCGCGGCGGACGTGCTTTTCCTTGATCTGGAAGGCCGGCGCGAGTTCGCCGGCGAGTTGTGCCTTCAGCTTGTCGCGCAGCGCCGCATGCACGTCTTCCGGCAGCGGCCGCGGCTCCTTCGCCGCCTTCTCTGCCAGGCGGATGATGCCGTCGATCACCGTCTGCATCTCGCGATGACCGAACATCACGGCGCCGAGCATGATGGATTCCGAAAGCTCCTTGGCTTCCGATTCCACCATCATCACGGCATCGCGCGTACCGGCAACGACGAGATCGAGCTTGGAATTGACCATGTCGTCGATCGGCGGATTGAGGACATACTGGTCGTTGATCCATGCGACACGGGCCGCACCCAGCGGACCCATGAAGGGCACGCCGGAGACCGTGAGCGCGGCTGAGGCCGCGATCATGCCGATGATGTCCGGATCGTTCTCCATGTCGTGGGAGAGAACCTGGACGGCGACCAGCGTCTCGTTCTTGTAGCCTTCGGCGAAGAGCGGGCGGATCGGCCGGTCGGTGAGGCGGGAGATCAATGTCTCGCGCTCGGTCGGTGCGCGTTCGCGCTTGAAATAGCCGCCCGGAATCTTGCCGGCGGCGTAGTAGCGCTCCTGGTAGTTGACGGTGAGGGGGAAGAAGTCGCGACCCTCGCGCGGGCTGTGCTCGCTGACCACGGTGGCCAGCACGACGGTCTCGCCATAGGTCGCGACGACGGCGCCATCGGCCTGGCGGGCGACCTTGCCCGTTTCGAGCGTCAGCGTTCTGCCGCCCCATTCGAACGATTCCTTGTGTACGTTAAACATCTTCAGTCTTCTTTCTTCATCATCTGCCAAGGCCGGATGCCTTCGGCAGTTTGCACGGCAGGCCCATGCCCACCCGCGCGAATGCATTCCTTCGGCCCATGCCGTTGGAACGCGCATGCGCGCAAGCTCGCGACCATCGCGAGCTCCCGCGAATTCAGTTTTGCAATGGAACCCAAGCCGTTCAGCGACGAAGTCCCAGGCGTTCGATCAGCGCCTCGTAGCGCTTGACGTCGGTTGCCTTGACGTAGTCGAGCAACCGGCGGCGCGTGGAGACCATCTTGATCAGTCCGCGGCGCGAATGGTTGTCCTTCGCGTGCGTCTTGAAGTGATCGGCCAAATTGTTGATGCGTTCGGAGAGCACCGCGACCTGGACTTCCGGCGAACCTGTGTCGCCTTCCTTGGTCGCGTATTGCGCAACGACTTCCTTCTTGCGTTCTGCGGTAATCATTTCGGCGTCGGGTCCTTCATAGGTTAAAAACACGGAACGGGCGGAATTCGCCGGATGCGAATTCGGCCAGTGCCACCGGCTCGCCCTCAGATGTCTGAAGAAAAACCGTGAGCCCCTGAAGATCGTCGCCGTCGTCCTGGCCTTCCGAAATCCGCGCGAACTGTGCCGGGCGGATCAGGATCGGATTGCCGCTTCGAAGGCGAACCGCATCCGGGCCCGTGACGGCCAGCGCCGGGATGCCGTCCAGCGCGGTCGCAATGGGCCTCAAGTGCTCAAAAGCGGCGGGAATATGCACATTACCCCCCTCCCGCGCTAGGGGGACCGCCAATTCTTCGGTAAACGCGCCGATCCGGGTGCGCCGGAGGGCGCAGACATGGCCGACGGTGCCCAGTGCCAGCGCCAAATCGCGCACCCAGGCCCGGACGTAAGTCCCTTTGCCACAACGGATTTCGAACTCGGCATGGTCGGCATCGGACTGCCCCAACAGGCGCGACTCGTGGATTTCCACCGTGCGCGACTCGAGGGTCACAACCTCGCCCTCGCGGGCCAGATCATAGGCCCGCTCGCCCTGGACCTTGATCGCGGAATAGGCCGGCGGCACCTGGGTGATGGCGCCGGTGAAGCGTGGCAGGGCGGCTTCGATCTCGGCGCGGGACGGCCGGCTTTCGCTGGTCGCAGTGACCTTGCCATCGGCATCGTCGCTATCGCGCGCCTCGCCCCAGCGCGCCGTGAAGCGGTAGGTCTTCTCCGAGTCCATCGCATAGGGGACCGTCTTGGTCGCCTCGCCCAGCGCCACGGCGAGAACGCCGGTCGCCATCGGATCGAGCGTGCCGGCATGGCCGGCCTTCTGCGCATCGAAAATGCGCCGGATGGCGCCGACCACCTGGGTCGATGTCATGCCGGCCGGCTTGTCGACGATCACCCAGCCATGGACGGGCTGGCCTTTTTTGCGGCGTGCCATAGCTCACGCGTTCAGGAAGATTGCGCGGCGCTTCTGCCCGGCGCGCGCGCGAAAGGCAAGCTATCCCAGATATTCGTTGCCGATCACCCAGGTCGTGGCCCGCTTGTGGGCCGGCGAGCGGTAGGGATGGTCGTGGATATGGGCCGCGAACATGCGGTCGATCCATTGCGTGTTCTTGAAGATGCGACGCGAGCGGAGAAGCGTGAAGGGTGCGATCTTGCGCGCCGTGTTCTCGGCGTTGAACTCGGCCACCGCGAGCAGCTCGCCGCTCCACGGACTGGAGCCGTCGACGCCGATGTCGTCGAGATAGACCGGCACCAGCGGCAGATAATTCTCCGGCGCGCATTCGAGGATGGGCATCGCGGCCTTGGCGGCGGAGTAATAGTCGACGTCGACCGACACGAAACCGAGCGGGGCGTCGGAGGTGAGCGTCCTGGCGAAGGCCGGCGCGGTCTCCGCCACGTCGCCCAGGATGAGCTCGCAATTGGACGGCAGCGCCTTCTTGAGGCCCGAGAAATCCATCATGGGAAAATCGCCGGCCTGGAAGTGCTCCGGCAGGTCGCGATAGTCGATCGCCTCGGGCATGCCCTTGCCGCCGTCGAAGCCGACGATGCGGAACTCGATTCCGGTGGCGCGCGTGGTGCGCTCGGCTATGCG
>DATEZM010000207.1:0-2133 GCA_035255625.1 Rhizomicrobium sp.
CTGATAGCCGGCATAGCCGATGGTCGCGGCAATGACCGTGCCGCCGAACAGGTCGGTCGCCGGCACCGCTGCAGCGCGGGTGCGCACCACGCGCAGCAGAAAGCGCAGCCGCTGGCTGAGCCGCTCGTTGGCCCGTTGGGCGATGTGATCCTCGAGACCGTAAGCCTTGATGATGCGCTTGCCGTCCAGCGCCTCCGACAGCGCGACGGACAGCTCCGCCGTCTTCTCCATGCCGCGCGACGCCGAACGCCTCAGCGATGCGCCGATCACCTGCGACACCCAGCCCACGGCGGGGAGGATGAATACCGAGATCAGCGCGAGCCGCCAGTCCTGATAGACCATCACCGCGCCCAGCCCGATCAGCGAGATGAATTCGAGTCCGATGCCGGCGATGCCGCGCACGATGGCATCGCGCATCAGCGTCGCGTCGTAGATGAAATTCGAGACGAACTGGCCCGAATGGATGGCGCTCAGCGTGCCGATATCCTGGTGGATCAGGCTCGACAGCATGTCGCGCTGGGTTTGCGCCACGGCGCGTTCGCCGACCGAATCCATCAGCGATTGCTGGGTGAACTGCGTGACCGCGCGCACCACGACGACGCCCATCACCGCCAGCGGAATGAGGATCAGCAGATCGGCCCGCTTCTCGAGGAACATGTATTTGATGACCGGGTCGGTCAGCAGCGCCAGCGCTGCCGTCATCGCCGCCGTGACCACCATGCAGACCACCGCGAGTGCGAGGGTCCGCCATTGCGGTCGAACATAGTCGTGAAACAGCCGCACGATGATCGGCACGGTGCCGGAATCCGGCGCCGCCACGGCCGGCGTGCGTGAAACGTCCGAAACGACATTCATGGGGCAAGCTCTAGCATGGCTCGCGCCGGCATCGCGAGATAGCGTCAGGCCGGTGTGAGGATGACGTACATGTAGTCGTTCAGGGGAATGCGGCCATAGAGCCGGAATTTTGCATGGAAGCCGCATTCTTCGGCGAGTCGCGCCATAGTCTTCGGCGTGAAGTATTGCGTGTGGTCGGGATGCCAGAAGCCGGTCCACTTCTTGCCCAGGACGCTGCGATTCCAGCAGGCATAATTCGGCACCTTCACGAGGACCACGGCATCGTCCTTGACGACTCGCCGCACACCTTGCAACGCGCCCTTGGGGTTCGCCTCGTGCTCGAGATAACCCCACAGCGCAGCGCCGTTGAAGAACTTCTCCGGCATCTGGGCGAGACCGCTGACGCCGTCGGCGACGATCACCTGGCCGCCGCGTGGCTCGAAGATGGCGCGCGCGGTCGCAGCCGCCGAACGCTCGATCTCGATGCCGTGAGGAATGTATCCCGGCGCCAGCTTGGCGAACTCGTCGCCGTCGCCGCAGCCAACGTCGAGCACCGGACCGGGCTTGGACCAGGCGCGCAATCCGCCGGCGGGCGTCGGATCGCCAAACATGCCGAGCCGCCACAGCGTCAGCTTGTCGAGCGTCGCCAGGATCGGCTGCTCCTTGAGACGCTTCTCCCAGTATTTGTCGTGCTGCGTGGTGAAACCGAGCTCGTCCTCAAGCCGCGCATAGGCTGGCACGTATTCGAGATAGACCATGCTGCAGTCAGGGCACTGCTTCAGCGGCCAGTCCGGATCCGAATAGGACAGCGGCGGCCCACCGGGCGGCGGCGCGCCGCACAGCGGGCAACTGCGATGGACGCGCGCATCGGGGCTGGCGGTGGACATTCTGATCCTTCGGGGCGCAGCGGCGCCGGCCGGGCTGTCTAACATCCGCGTCGGAATGGAGACAACCCGCCTTAATGTGCTGCGTCGGGCTCCATCAGGCGGTGGATGTGCACGACGAAATACCGCATCTGGGCGTTGTCGACCGTCGCCTGAGCCTTGCTGCGCCAGGCCTTATAGGCCTCGGCGTAGTTGGGATATATGCCCACCATGTCGAGCTTGGTGAGATCCTTGAACTCCATGCTGTGCGGCGCGGTCAGTTCGCCGCCGAACACCAGGTGCAGCAATTGCGCCGGGGCATGATCGGTCACGTGTCCTCCTGTCCGCGCGGCAGGTTGAGATGTGCCACCCGCGCCAATATCTCGGCATGAAGTCTTGGCCCCGCCACCACGAGCGAGGGGTGAATCGTGTTCTC
>DATEZM010000208.1:0-2367 GCA_035255625.1 Rhizomicrobium sp.
GATGCCGGCGGAATCGAGTCTCGCCTTGAGTGCCTGATCCACGCCGACGGCTGCGTCGTGGATGCGGATCGCTTTCTCCGTCTTGTCGTAGGCGTCGAGTTCTTCGCCTGGCGCCACGCAGTGCAGGATGATCTCCATCACGCCGGGCCGCGGGGCGGCGATGACCTTCTCGATGAGATCGCGCGTTTCGGTTCCCCATTGAAAGCTGAAATGATCGGGATAGAGGATGCCGGCCGCGTCGCATTGGACGCGGCTGCCGAAGCCGAGACGTTCGTCGGCGCTCTTGCCCGCCATGCGCAACGGCAGTTTGTATTCGCGCGCCAGCTTCACATAGATCGGAAACAGCTCCTGGCGCACCTGCAGCGTGCCCATGTGGTTGTCGAGATGGGTGATATCGACGCCCCAGGCGAGGGCCTGGTCGATCTGGGCGCGGCATTCCTCCTCGACCTCGATGGGATCCGCCTGCGCCCACAACTCGGCGGCGCTGCGCGGCATATAGCCTTGCGCGTCGCGCAGCGAGCGGGCGCCGGTCAGCGAGCGCCAGCGATAGGTCGGATATTCGCTGGTCAGCGTGAGATGGATGCCGACATCGAGGCCGGCAAAGCACTCCACCGCCTCGCGTGCCCAGGGGCACGGCACCATCAGCGTCGCGGAGGTAGCGAGGCCGGTGCGCATCGCCGCTTCGCTGGCGACATTGGCGGCGTGGCTGGAGCCGATGTCGTCGCAATTGACGATCAGGAGGCGCGCATCGGGCGCGTGGCCGAGCCGTTCGGCGAGCGTTGGCATCTTGTCTTCTCCCTTTGGCCCAGTGTGTCATGCGGGCATGAGTCCCGCCATCCGGCCTTATCGCGCGTCCGACCTCGAGGCGCTGTACGACATCTGCCTGAAGACCGGCGATGCGGGGCAGGACGCGAGCGCGATGTATCGCGATCCCAAGATCTTGGGTCATGTCTATGCCGGACCCTATGGCGTGCTGGAGCCTGAGAGCTGTTTCGTGGCGGAGGATGCGGACGGAGTCGGCGCGTATATCATCGGCACGGCGGATACGCATGGCTTCGAGACGCGGCAGGAGCGCGAGTGGTGGCCGGCGTTGCGCGAGACCATTGCGGAAGCGCGTGGCGATGACGCCGACGCGCGCATCGCACGGCTGATCCACCATCCGCCGAAGACGCCGCGGCGGATCAACGAACCCTACCCGGCGCATCTGCACATCGACTGCCTGCCGCGAATGCAGGGGATCGGGCTCGGCAAGCGGCTGATCGACACCTGGCTGGAGGCGATGGCCAAGCGCGGTGCGAAGGCGGCGCATCTGGGGGTCGGGCCGCGCAATGGGCGCGCGGTGCGGTTCTATCAAACCTACGGCTTTCACCTGATCGAGCAGCTGCCGGAGCCGTGGAACACGATGTGGTTTGGCATTTCTCTCGCACGCTGATAGAAGCCGCCCGCGCCATCGCAGAAAGCCGCCGCCCGATGAAAAAGAAGAAATACGAGACGCCCAAGCCGTACGCCGCGGAAACGAAGGATTCGCGTTTCGCCGGTACGTTCGAGGTGCTGATCCCGGTCGAGGGCCGCAACAAGCCGCTGCGCGCGCCGCGCCAGTTCGACACGCTGCAGGCCGCCGAGGCCTGGCTGCACAGCCCCGACGGCAAGGATAAGATCGCCGAGCTGACCGAGGAAGAGGCGAAGGTAAGGGCGAAGTAGTCACTTCCTCTTGTGGGCAGGTGATATGTGATTTTCGCCCGTTGCCGCAGCGCATGAGCGCGGGCAAGTTCGCGCACGCATGACCGATACCGCCAGGCCTGCGCCGCTCCAGATGCATTCGACCGTGTTCGCGGTGCTGTTCGCGGTCGGGTTCTGCCATGCGCTGAACGACATGATGCAGTCGCTGTTGCAGGCGATCTATCCCAACCTGAAAGCCACTTTCGATCTCGACTTTGCTCATATCGGGCTGGTGACGTTCGTGTTCCAGGTGACGGCGTCGCTGTTGCAGCCGCTGGTCGGCGCTTACACGGACCGCCGCGCGGTGCCTTATGCGCTGCCGGCCGGGATGGTGTTCACGTTTTTCGGACTGATCGGGCTGGCGCTGGCGCCGAGCTATCCGCTGCTGCTGGCGGCGGCGGCGCTGGTCGGCATCGGGTCGTCGACCTTCCATCCCGAGAGTTCGCGCGTCGCGTATCTGGCGGCGGGGACGCGGCGCGGGCTGGCGCAGTCGATGTTCCAGGTCGGCGGTTCGATCGGCAGCGCGCTCGGACCTCTGCTGGCGGCGCTGGCAATCCGCCCGGGCCAGCGCAGCACGGTCGCGTGGTTCTGCATCGCGGCGCTGATCGCCATCGTCGTGTTGTGGCGGCTGGGCGAGTGGTACCGGGC
>DATEZM010000209.1:0-2255 GCA_035255625.1 Rhizomicrobium sp.
CCATGCAATTCAACCTGGTGATCTCGACCAACGCGCGCGCGCTGCATCTGTGGCAGGCCTGCGGCTTTGAGATCGTCGGCCGCCTGCCGGGCGCCTTCGAGCACCCGACGCAAGGCTTCGTCGACGCGCTGATCCTGTACCGGACGCTTTAGTTCTTTCCGTCCCACCCGTATTTGAGGATCAGCGACAACGTCCACTGCTCGCCCAGCGCCGAGCGGGCGTCGTCGAGCTTCCAGCCCTTGGCGGTCTTTTCGAAATAGAAATGGATTTCTTCCGGCGTCTTCAGATTCCTGAACTTCGCGATGACGACCATCCGGCCCGGCGCGTTCTCGACCGGCACTTTGCTGACCGTGACGTTGCTGACGTCGCCGTCCTGGGAATTCATCCAGAAATCGAAATCGATGCGGCCGACTTCGCCGCCGGCCTCCTTCGAGTCGAGCGCGAAAAGTGCAGCGAGGCGATCGCTGTATATGTCATCCGGGTCCGGCTTTTTGGCGATCGTCGTCGCGTACGTCATCTTCACGAAGGCGGCCGGATCGGCGATCGTCGTGGCCGATTGCGCCGGCGCAGCGAGCAGAAGGGTGGTGAATGAGAGAATAGCAAATACCGAATAGCGCATATCGTTGCCCCCAGTTGTCGCAGGCAATGCTACGGAATTGACGACGTCCCGGCGAGTCACTACATAGAACGCGGGCCACGCCTCCCCAACGAGGTGCGATCATTCTGAAAGGAATGAACATGACCGGGAATACGCCGGCCGTGCGACCCGCACGGCCTTTTTTTTCGTCCGGACCCTGCGCCAAACGGCCAGGATGGACGCCGGAAGCGTTGAACAGCGCACTGCTCGGGCGCTCGCATCGCTCCAAGCCGGGCAAAGCCAAGCTGAAGGACGCCATCGACCGGACAAGGGCGCTGCTCGGCATTCCGGCCGATTACCGCATCGCCATCACGCCGGCCTCGGATACCGGCGCGGTCGAGATGGCGCTGTGGTCGCTGCTGGGACCGCGTCCCGTAGACTGCTTCGCCTGGGAGAGCTTCGGCGAGGACTGGGTCACCGACACGCTCAAGCAGCTCAAGATCAAAGACAGCCGGGTCATCACCGCGGGCTACGGCGAATTGCCCGACCTGCGCCAGGCCGATCCCAAGCACGACGTCGTCTTCCTGTGGAACGGCACGACCAGCGGCGTGCGCGTGCCCGATGCCGACTGGATCTCCAAGGACCGCGAAGGGCTGACGATCTGCGACGCGACCAGCGCCGCGTTCGCGATGGATCTGCCATGGGACAAGCTCGATGTCGTGACTTTCTCCTGGCAGAAGGTTCTTGGCGGCGAGGCGGCGCACGGCATGCTGGTGCTCAGTCCGCGCGCGGTGGCGCGGCTCGAAAGCTACAGCCCACCCTGGCCGATGCCGAAAATCTTCCGCATGACCAAGGGCGGCAAGCTGGTCGACGGCATCTTCGAAGGCGAAACGATCAACACGCCGTCGATGCTGGCGCTCGAGGACTATCTCGATGCGCTCACCTGGGCGGAAGGCCTTGGCGGTTTGAAAGCACTGATCGCACGGTCGCAAGGCAATCTCGGCGTGCTCGATCGTTGGGTGCGCACATGCGGCTGGGCCGATTTCCTCGCGCGCGAACAGGGCACGCGTTCGAACACCAGCGTGTGCCTGAAGATCGTCGATCCGTGGTTTCGAGGGTTGGGCGAGGATGCGCAGGCCGATGCCGCCAAGAAGATCGCATCGCTGCTCGAGAAGGAAGGCGTCGCCTACGACATCGGCGGCTATCGCTCCGCCCCGCCTGGCCTGCGCATCTGGTGCGGCGCGACGGTGGACCAATCCGATCTCGAAGCATTGACGCCCTGGCTCGACTGGGCCTGGAGCCAAGTGAAGAAGGCCTGACGCCATGCCCAAAGTCCTTATCGCCGACAAGCTGTCACCGGCCGCCGTCGCCATCTTCAGGGAGCGCGGCGTCGAAGCGGATGTGAAGACCGGTCTCTCGAAGGACGAGTTGCTCAAGATCGTCGGCGAGTATGACGGCATCGCGATCCGCTCGGCGACCAAGATCACGGCCGATGTCATCAAGGTCGCGACGAAGTTGAAAGTCGTCGGCCGCGCCGGCATCGGTGTCGACAATGTCGACATTCCCGCGGCGACCGCGGCGGGCGTGATCGTGATGAACACGCCGTTCGGCAATTCGATCACCACCGCGGAGCACGCCGTCTCGCTGATGCTGGCACTGGCGCGCGAGCTGCCGGCGG
>DATEZM010000210.1:0-7550 GCA_035255625.1 Rhizomicrobium sp.
CCGGGCTTGAAGTGTTCATGGTCAAGCGCCACCACCAGATCGACTTCGTAGCCGGCGCACTGGTTTTCCCAGGCGGCAAGCTCGAGAAGGGCGACAGCGACGCGGCGCTCGCGGCACATGTCGATTGTGCCGCGGAATGGACGGCTGAAATGCGCGCGCTGGGCGCCGGCGCGATCCGCGAAGCGTTTGAGGAATCGGGAATCCTGCTGGCCCGCGATGCGCGGACAAGCGGCTTCGTAACGGCGGAGCGGCTGGCGGCGTTGCAGCCTTATCGCTCACGGCTCGACAAGCGTGAAGTCGCGCTAACCGACATGCTGGAGAAGGAGAATCTGCGCCTGGCGCTCGACCAGCTCGTGCACTTTGCGCACTGGATCACACCAGCCAACATGCCCAAACGGTTCGACACGCATTTCTTTCTCGCCGTCTCGCCCGTGGGTCACGCCGGCAGCCACGACGGCCGCGAGTCCGTCGACTCCATCTGGATCACGCCGGGCGAGGCGATCTCCGACCGCAAGCGCTGGAACGTGATCTTCCCGACCAAGCTCAATCTGATGAAGCTGGACAACTCCAAGCGCGTTGATGCCGCCATCGCGGCCGCCCGCGCCGACCGCGTCCTGCCGGTGACGCCCTGGGTGGAGAACGGACCCGACGGCCAAATCCTCAAAATCCGCGACGATGCGGGGTATGCGCAGACATCGGCAAATATGAAAGAAGCGCTTTGAAGCGATTGACGCGAAGCGACTAAAGATCAATCGACGAACTGCTCGGCAAGGATTCGTTCATCCAGGCTGTGTCCGGCATCGAACAGCATTGTCATGCCGATGGAGCGGTCCTCGGCCACATCTACCGCCGTTACATCACGGACCTCCAGGTCGTCGGCGACGGCGCTGACCGGCCGTTTGGCGGCTTCCAGTATCTCGATGCGCACCCTTGCACGGTGCGATAGCAGCGCGCCGCGCCAGCGCCGCGGGCGAAAGGCACTGATCGGCGTCAGCGCAAGAAGGTCTGCGTCGATCGGCAAAATTGGGCCGTGGGCGGAGAGGTTATAGGCTGTGCTCCCGGCCGGAGTGGACACCAGCACCCCGTCGCAGATCAGTTCCGCGATCCGTACCTTCTCGTCCACCAGGATGCGCAGCTTCGCCGCCTGCCGCGTCTGGCGCAGCAGCGACACCTCGTTGAAGGCGAGCGCGTCAGTTGCAACGCCGCCGGCACTTTCGGCGCGCATGCGCAGCGGATGGAGCAGGGCGGACTCCGCCGCCGCCAGCCGGTTCTCAAGATCGTCTTCGCGATATTCGTTCATCAGGAAACCGACCGAGCCGAGATTCATCCCGTAGATCGGCTTCTTCAGTTTCAGGAATTTGTGCAATGCCTGCAGCATGAAGCCATCGCCGCCGAGCGCCACGATGATGTCGGCCTTCTCCGCGCCCGCATCGGCATAGCGCTGCCGCATCAGCTGGAGTGCGGTCCGCGCATCCGGCTGCTCGGCCGCGACGAAGTGGAGAACGGGCATCGCCTAACCGCCCGTCATCGACATGTGGCGACGGATCGCCGGCGCAACATGGCGGCGGTCGATCACGAAATCATGGCCCTTCGGCTTGCGCGCGATGGCCGCATCGATGGCGCGTGCGAGCTCTGCATCGTCGGGCGAAGCGCGCAACGCCGCCCGCAGATCTGCGGAGTCATCCTGACCAAGGCACATATAAAGCATCCCGGTGCACGTCAGCCGCACCCGGTTGCAGCTCTCGCAGAAATTGTGCGTCAGCGGTGTGATGAAGCCGAGTCGGCCGCCGGTCTCGGCGATGCGCACGTAACGTGCCGGGCCGCCGGTGCGATAGTCGGTGTCGATCAGCGTGAGACTCTTCGCCAGTTTTGCGCGAACTAGCGACAGCGGCAGATACTGGCCGACGCGATCACCGTCGATTTCGCCCATCGGCATGGTCTCGATCAGCGTCAGGTCGAAGCCGCGGCCATGCGCCCAGCGGATCATCTCCTCGATCTCGTCCTCGTTGACGCCTTTGAGTGCGACGGTGTTGATTTTGATCTTGAACCCGGCCACGTCGGCGGCGTCGATGCCGTCCAGCACAGCGCTGAGATCGCCCCAACGGGTGATGGCGCGGAACTTGTCCGCATTGCGCGTGTCGAGCGAAACGTTGATCCGCTTGACGCCGGCATCGGCGAGGTTGCGGGCGAAGCGCGAGAGCTGGCTGCCATTGGTGGTCAGTGTCACTTCCTTGAGATTGCCCGTGCCGATCCGCGCGCCAAGCCGCTGGAACAGGCTCATGACGTTGCGCCTGACCAACGGTTCGCCACCGGTGATGCGCAGCCGCTCGACGCCTTTGGCCACGAAGGCCATGGCGAGCCGTTCGATCTCCTCGAGCGACAGCACATCCGCCTTGGGAAGGAAAGTCATGTGCTCTGACATGCAGTAGACACAGCGGAAATCGCAACGATCGGTGACCGAAATGCGCAGATACGAAATGGAGCGGCCGAACGGGTCGAGCATGGGTAGAATGTAGCAGGACACGCGAGCCCCGCCAAAGCGGTCTCAGGCCGGCATTCTGGCCAGTTCTGCGAGGGCCGCGGGCTTGGCGAAATTCTTGAACACGCCGTCGACCTCGGCGATGTCGCGCGGACCCAACGCGGCGCGCATGTCGTGTGACTGGCGCGACAGGTTGAACACGGTGTTGAACACACAGCGGTCGATGCCTACGGCGCGGCAGGCCAGCGCCACGGCGCGCGGCTCGCCGTAGAACTTCGCGTGCAGTTCGGCGGGTGGCAGGTTCACTAACCTCGCCAGACCAAGATCGAACAGGTCCGATTGCCCCTGGTGCAGCACGCGCATCAGGAATCCCGCCTTCAGCTGGCCCGACGCGGCCAGCTTGTCGATCAGCTTCTGCGCACTCCCCTCCGGCAGTGGGCTCGGTGCCGCCGGCTCGGATGTGACGACCGTCTTGGCCATCGCCGCCGACTGCCGATCCGGCGCGATCTGGTGGTTCCTGATGATGCAGGTCTTGGGCGCCTTGGTCATCCACCCGCACATGCGGTTCGCCAGCAGTGGCGGCAAATCGAGGCGGCGGGTCAGCGGCTCCTGCAGGTTTTCGAGATGGCGCGACTTCTCGACCAGCGTCTCAAATATCGTCGGCGATATTCGCGCCGTCGTGTTGCAGACCAGCGCCACGAGAACCGCCTCCACCTCGCTCCTGGACAGCGCATCAGTGACCGGCTCGCCGATGTTCTCGCGCCAGGCAACGGTCTCGTGATGCGCCTCGCCGGTTGCTGCTAGCAGGCTCAGGAAATCGGTGTCGGTGAGAAGCGGGCTGCGCAGCAGGAGTGGCCGCGCGACTTCGACGGTGTCGTCAGCCAGCAACAGGACCAGTTCGTGCGGCGCGGCGGTGTCGTCGGCAAGTAGGTCGGCCAGCGCGATGCGGATCGCGATCGCCACGTCGCGGGTCAGCCGTCGCAGAATCTCGTGCATCAGCGCGCGTTCGCGCGGGTTCAAGGCGGCGCCCTGGGCGCGATAAAGCGAGGCGACCGCGAGGTAGATTTCCTCCCGGCTCGTGCCTTGCGGGTTGACCGCAAGCTTGGCCAGCCAACCCATGTCGCTCATGTTGTGAGCCGGCAGCCCCACGCTAAATCCCACCAAAATGTCCATCGCAAACCCCGGGATTCGAGTAGCAAAAGGGCGTTAACAGCGTGTTAATCTCAATTTCCATCAACCATCTCCACCGTACCGGAACGACACATGGCGCTTGCCGAAGAACCTTACATCCTGGCGATCGACCAGGGGACGACCTCCACCCGTGCCATCCTGTTCGACGCCGCCGCGCGGCCGGTTGCATCCCATGCCATCGAGCTGCGCCAGATCTATCCGGCGAATGGCTGGGTCGAGCACGACCCGGAAGAGATCTGGCAGGCCACGCTCGCGTGTGCCCGCGCGGCGATGAAGGGCATTCCGGCTTCGACGGTCGCCGCCATCGGCATCACCAATCAGCGCGAGACGACGGTCATCTGGGATCGCAAAACCGGCCGCGCGCTCCACAACGCCATCGTCTGGCAGGACCGCCGTACGGCCGAGCGTTGTCGCGCGCTGAAGATGAAGAAGCTCGAACCGAAGATCGCGGCAAAAACCGGCCTTCTCCTCGACCCCTATTTCTCCGCCACCAAGATGGAATGGTTGCTCGATCACATTCCCGGTTCGCGCCGTCGCGCGGCAACGGGCGAGGTTGCGCTCGGCACGATCGATTCCTGGCTCATCTACAAGCTGACCGGCGGCGGGGTCCACTCAACCGATGTCACCAACGCCTCGCGCACCATGCTGCTCGATCTCAAGACGCTCGATTGGGATGACACGTTGCTGGAATTGTTCGGCGTCCCGCGCGCGGCACTACCCGACGTGCGCGACAGCGCCGGCGAATTCGGGCGGATCGAGGAAAGTCTCCTCGGTGCGCCGATCCCGATCCTGGGCGTCGCCGGCGACCAACAGGCCGCTGCCTTCGGTCAGGCCTGCTTCGCGCCCGGCGACGTCAAATCCACCTATGGCACAGGCTGCTTCGCGTTAGTCAACACCGGCACGAAGGTGCCCGCCTCGCGCAACCGGTTACTCGCCACCAGCCTCTACCGCATCGGCAAGCGCCGCGCCTACGCCATCGAAGGTAGCATTTTCGTCGCCGGTGCCGTGGTGCAGTGGTTGCGCGACGCGCTCGGCGTGATTAAGAGCGCGGAGGAGATCGAAGCACTCGCTCGCACCGCGAAGGACGCCGAAGGACTTTACTTCGTTCCCGCCTTCACCGGCCTTGGTGCGCCCTATTGGGATCCGGATGCGCGCGGCGCCGTCGTCGGTCTCACCCGCGACATGGGCGCCGCCGAGATCGCGCGCGCGGCACTCGACGCGGTGTGTTTTCAGACCCGCGATCTTCTCGAAGCGATGACGAAGGACATGCAGCGCTCCGGCCTGCGCAGCCCGCGCGCGCTAAAGGTCGACGGCGGCATGGTGCGCAATGATTGGTTCTGCCAGCGCCTCGCCGATCTGACCGGCCTCCCCGTCGACCGGCCGAAGGTGACCGAGACCACCGCGCTCGGCGCCGCCTATCTCGCTGGACTGGCCGCCGGCCTGTTCAAAGACACCAAAGATATTGCCGCTCGCTGGGCGCTGGACCGCCGCTTCACGCCGGCAATGAAACCCTCCGCGCGCAACACGCTCTACGAAGGCTGGAAAGCTGCGGTGAAGCGGGTCCGCTGAGGTTTGACTGAATCGCCCCCGGGGTCCAAACTTGCGCCTCGCCATTGCCGCCGGAGAGAGTCATGAGCAGTGCCGCCCGCAGGATGCCGACCGTCGAAGACGCCGGTTCTGTGAAAGACAAAGTCAGCGCCGAAGAATGGGCGATCCGCGAGGACCTTGCGGCCACCTACCGACTGGTCGCGATGCACGGCTGGGACGACATGATCTTCACCCACATCTCGGCGCGCGTGCCGGGGCCGGAACATCACTTCCTGATCAATCCCTATGGGCTTCTGTTTGAGGAGATCACCGCGTCCAGCCTCGTGAAGATCGATGTCGATGGCAACAAGGTCATGGAGTCGCCGTTCCCCGTGAACGCGGCCGGCTTCACCATCCATTCGGCGCTCCATATGCACCGCGAGGACGCCGGCTGCGTCATCCATCTTCACACCACCGACGGCGTCGCCGTCGCGGCGCAGAAGGACGGTCTGCTGCCGCTCGACCAGCACGCTATGATGATCGCGGGAGAGCTTGCCTATCACGACTATGAAGGCGTCGCGCTCGATCTCGACGAGCGCGACCGGCTGGTGAAGGACATTGGCGAAAAGAACGCGATGTTGCTGCGCAATCACGGCACGCTGGCGCTGGGCAAGACCTGTGCCGACGCCTTCCTGCGCATGTTCTGGCTCGAACGCGCCTGCTCGATGCAGGTCCGCGCGCTGTCCGGCGGCGCCACGCCGAACTGGCCGAACCAGGGCGTGCCCGAGAAGACGGCGGGCCAGGGGAGTGCCGCGTTCAACGGCATGGTCGGCGCGCTCGCCTGGCCGGCGCTGCGCCGCAAATGCGACCGCGCCGATCCGAGTTACAAGAACTAGTCAGGATATTTCACGATGAAATTCGGCGTGGGCCAATCCGTCAAGCGGACGGAAGATATCCGATTTGTCACCGGTCAAGGTCAGTACACGGACGATCTGCGTTTCGACAACGAGACCTTCGCCTGTTTCCTACGCAGCCCGCATGGCCATGCCAAGATCGTCTCGGTCGACGTGTCCGCGGCCAAGGTAGCGCCCGGCGTCGTCGGCGTGTTGACCTATGCCGACATCGAAGCCTTCGGCGCAAAGCCGATGCCGCTGATGGCCCCCGTCAAGAATCGCGACGGCTCCTCCACCCGTACCTCGCCCAAGCCGGTGCTTGCGAAAGACCGCGTGACCTTCACCGGCGAGGCCATCGCGATGGTGGTAGCCGAGACCTATGCCCAGGCCAAGGACGCCGCCGAGCTCGTCGCCGTCGAATACGAATCGCTCGATGCCGTCGGCACGCTCGCCGCCGCGCCGAACGGTCCGCAGATCTGGGAGAGTGCGCCGAACAACGAGAGTTTCGACTGGGAGGATGGCGACAAGGCGGCGACCGATGCCGCCTTCGCCGTGGCCGCGTACACCGTCTCGCTCGAGGTGGTCGAGAACCGCGTTAGTGCCATGCCGATGGAGACGCGCAACGCGATCGGGCTCCACGGTCCCTCCGATGACAGCTACACGCTCTATGTGACGTCGCAAGGCGCGGCGAACATCCGCGGCGGCCTCGCCCAGCGCATCCTCAACGTTCCGGTCGAGAAGCTGCGCGTCATCACCAAGGATGTCGGCGGCGGCTTCGGCATGAAAGGCTTCCTTTATCCCGAACAGCCTGCGGTGCTGATCGCGGCGAAGAAGATCGGCCGGCCGGTGCGCTGGAGCGCGGAGCGCACCGAGAGCTTCCTCGCCGACGATCACGGCCGCGACATGATCACGACCGGCGAACTCGCGCTCGACAAGGACGGCAAGATACTAGCGCTGCGTTTCGTTGGCACTGCGAATATGGGCGGCTATTTGTCCGTGTACGCACCGTTCATACCTACGCTCGCAGGCAGCCGCATCTTTGGCGGCGTCTATCGCATCCCGAAGGCCTATACCAACGTCAAAGGCTATTTCTCGAACTCTGCACCAGTCGATGCCTATCGCGGCGCGGGCCGTCCCGAAGCCGCCTATCTGATGGAGCGGCTGATGGATGCCGCCGCGGCGAAGACCGGCATCGATCGCGAGGAAATTCGCCTGCGCAATCTGCCGTCGCCGTCCGAGTTGCCTTACGCCAATCCCTGGGGTGTCAAATACGATTCCGGCGACTATCCGCGCCTTCTCAAGGACGGCCTGAAGCGCGCCGACCGCGCCGGCTTCGCTGCCCGCAAGGCTGAGGCCGCAAAGAGGGGCAAACTGCGCGGCTTTGGTTTTGGGTACTACGTCGAGATCACCGGCGCTGCGGGGCAGGAGCCGGCGGCCATTAAGTTCACCGACAATGGCGG
>DATEZM010000211.1:0-2601 GCA_035255625.1 Rhizomicrobium sp.
GTGGTGGCGATGTCGGAATGGCCGAGCAGGGTCTGCACGCTCCTGAGATCGGCGCCACCCTCGACAAGATGGGTCGCGAAAGCGTGGCGCAGCACGTGCGGAGAGAGCTTGTCGGGGTCAATGTTGGCCTTGAGCGCCAGCTCCTTCAACATCTGATGGCAGCGGCGGCGGGTGAGATGGCCCTCTGCCGAACGCGAGGGGAAGAGAAAGCGCTCGGCGTGACCCCGGCGTAGCCCGGCAGGCAGGAAATCGTCGCGACACAGGAGGTAATCCTTGATCGCGGCACGCGCCGGCGTGTTGAGCGGCGCCAGACGCTCCTTACCGCCTTTGCCTTTCACGAGAACGAAGCCATCACGGCTCTTCGCTGCGGAGAGCGGCAGGGTCACGAGCTCGGAGACACGCAGGCCTGACGCATACAGCACCTCGACGATGCAAAGAAGGCGCGCGCCCTCGGCCGAATCGGCAGCACTCGCGCGGGCAGCTTCGATCAGCACCTCGATGTCTGCCCGCGACAGAACCTTGGGCAAAGGTCGCTGCCGCCTGGGCGCATCGATCGCATCGGTCGGGTCGTCCTTTCGCGTTCCTTCGCTATAGAGGAAGGCAAAGAACTGGCGCAGTGCCGACAACCGCCGCGCTTGGGTCGAGCCCGCGATTCCCGATTTCGTCATCGTCGCGAGATAGGCGCGGATGTCCTCACGGGAGGCGGCGCGGGCGTTGCCGCCCCTGGTCGAGCGATGGCTCGCGAAATCGAGCAGATCGCGGCGATAAGCGGCAAGCGTGTTGATGCTCGCACCGCGTTCCGCGCTCATCATGTCGAGGAACGACTCGAACAGCGCCGCGTCGTTCATGGCATCGCCAGCGCCTCGACCGCCAGCGCGCGCGCTTCGTTCGGCAACCCGGCTTGTACCAGAACGCGAACGCATTCGATCACGACGTCGGCCGGCAGATCGTGCGGTCCGTTGGGGCCAACGATGTCGAGCACACGCAAGACCACTTCGCCCTTGCGGCCCGGCTGTGAGGCCGCCTCTTCGAGGCTGCGGATGTCGGCGCTGTTGGGCCGCGGCGCGGTGCTTTGCCAGCGCATGCCTTCGAGATTGGCGGCGAGCGATCGCGCGACGGGTGGCATTGGCCCGCCGAGCACATCGGCCAGACCGAGCGCGAGCGCCGCCTGGGCGTCCGGGTTTTTCTGAGGCGCGGCGTTGACTGCGAACCAGGCGTAAGCGGTCTGTGCCGCTGCGTCGCGCGACGCGTTCGGTGCAGCGAGATCGACGAGAATGCGAAACGCCTCGAGGTCTTCACCTTCGGCCGCGCCGGCGTACCAGGCGGAAGCGGCGTCCACCTTGCCAACCAGGACGAGCGCGCGCGGGATCAATGGACGGCCCTTGGCGACAATCGGCGACGGCTTGATTGGCAACGCGACGTCGCCTTGCAGCGCCGCGGCCTGCGGCAGCCGGGCGGGGTTGCCGCCGGCGGACAGAGCGGCCAGAACCAGATCGGTCTTCGCCGGTGGGCGTGCTTCGAGCAGTGCGGCGCGCCGCAGCAGTCCTTGCGCGGGCAGGAAGAGCAGCTTGCCGGCGACCGCCTGCGCCAGTGCCAAATCCTTCGGCGCAATTGTCTGAGCATTGAGGATCGCGAGCAGTTCGATATTGCTGAGCGCGCCAGTCGCGGCGATCCGTGACGCTGCCGCGAGCCGATCGGCCGTCGAATTGCGCGGATCGCGCGCCGCGAAGGCATTGGCCGCCGTGCCGAGCTTCGCGGCCAGCGCATTGCTCACGACCAACCCGGCCTTGCGGATCAAGAAGACGTGCAGTGCCGTCGGATGGTCGATGGCGGGAACGGACTTCTTCGCACCGGTCAAAACGTCGGCGACGAGGATGTCGAAAGCGGGATCTTTGACGCCAAGGCCGTCGAGTGCGGCGCGAGTCAACTCCGCCGAGGCACTGTCGCCACCGGAAGCGAAGCAGAAATCGCGCAGCTCGAGCCAGAACGGATCGGGCGAGGTCAGCCGCGTCGCTGTGAGATCGCCGCAAATCTCCTTGTCGCGCCCGGCGTAAAGCAAGGCGTCTGCTTGCACGCGCGCAAAATCGGGATCGTTGTCGAGCTTCAACGCGGCGGCGAGCGTGCCGGCGTCATCGACCAGCCCGCCCTGCAGCAGCTTCTCGATGCGGATCGTCACCAGCGCCCGCTTGGCCGAGCCCGCCGGCGCGTCGGATGGCGTGAGGAGCACGCGCAGCGAGAGGCCGCGTACGAAAGGATCGGCGCTGACCAACGGAATACGGCCGAGCAGGTCCTCAATCGCCTCGCGTGGAGAATTGACCCACATCGACTGGCCAAGGCCGCCATGCGCGTCGTCAAGCGCGCCAACCGGCGGACCGTCGACCAGACCGCCGAGTTCGCCGGCCGTCACGGCCGGCTTCGTCGCGACCATGCCCGGCTTGAACTCGACGGGATTGCTGTCGGCAGCGGGCGGCTGATCGGGTGGAGGCGCCCCGGGTGCGGGTGCCGTGGCCGAAGGCCCGCCCAGCGGCTTCGGTGCACCGGTGGCAGCCGGCTGGTCCTGCGCCGAAGCGGCCGCTGTGAACCCCAGCAGGACGACGAAGG
>DATEZM010000212.1:0-3250 GCA_035255625.1 Rhizomicrobium sp.
CCCGGCAGCACCGCATTGCAGCGGATGCGGTATTTGGTGTTGGCGAAGGCGACGCTGGTGGTCAGCCGGTTCACACCGGCTTTCGAGATTTCGTAAGCCAGCTGGTTGCCGCCGGCGATCGAGGCGAGCGAGGACACGTTCACGATGGCGCCGCCGCCTACCTTGCGCATCGCCGGGATCGCCGCCTTGGTCGTCAGCCACATGCCCTTGAGGTTCACCGCCAAAATGCGATCGAACGCCTCCTCCGCGAGCAGATGGGCCGATGCGTCGCCGCCGCCGCCAATGCCGACATTGTTGACCAGGATGTCGATGCGTCCCAGCCGCGCCAATGCTGTCGCGACAATGGCTTCGCCGGCGCCCGGCTTGACGATGTTGGCCTCCAGCGCACTCGCGCGGCCGCCCTCGCCGGCGATCATCGCCGCCGTCTCCTCCGCGCGTGCCAGGTCGCGGTCGACGCAGAGAACGTGTGCGCCCTCTCGTGCGAACAGAATAGCCATCGCGCGGCCATTGCCGATCGTGCTGCCCGGCGTCTGGCCGGCGCCGACGATGACCGCCGTCTTGTCCTTCAGGCGCATCAGAAGCCCTTGAGATCCGGATCGAGCGTCAGCCCGGCATCGAGCTGCACGCCGAAGGTGTTCAGGAACATCGACACCTGCGTGTATTGCGCCGCGGTGAACACCACGTCCATGCATTGCTTCTGCGTAAAATGCCCGCCGAGCGCCTTCCACGTTGCATCGCCGATGAACTGGTCGGCGTGCAGCTCGTCGCTGGCTTTGATCAGCGCCGCGTCGGCGGCGCTCCAGCCAGCACCAGCGCCCTTCTTGATCCGCGCGATCTCGTCGTCGGTGAGACCTTCGCGCTTTCCGATTGCGACGTGCTGCGTCCATTCATAGCCCGACTTGCAGAGAAACCCGGTGCGCAGGATGACGATCTCGCGCTCGCGCGGCGGCAGATCGTTGCGCCGCGACAGGACATAGCCGCCCCACTGATTGAACCGGTCGAGCGCCTTGGGCGCCCGCGCCAGGGTGCGGAAGATGTTGAGGATGCGGTTGCCGAACGGCTTCAGCGCCTCCTTCTGGTCCTCGGTCATTTCCGCGTCGGTCAGCGGCGCGATTCTTGGTGCGGCCAGGCGCATCGAAGTCCTCCGGATGGCTGTTACTTTTAGCCTAACCTAGTCCGGCGACACATCAATCCCGATTTCGCGCAGCAATTCGTGGCTCTGGCTGCCGCTGATCTTCAGGCCGGCATAGTCGGCCAGCAGCGCCAGGTTCAGTCCTGCGATGGAGGCGCCGCGCAAATCCGCGTCGCGCAGCCTGGCGCGGTCCCATTCCGCCCGGTCGATGACGGAGTCCTTGAGTACCGCTTCGGTGAGGTCGGCGTCCCAGAACAGCGTCTCGGCGAATTTGCAGTCGGTCAGTTCGCACGTCCTGAGCGACACGCCCGATAAATCCGCGAAGCTGAAATTGCAGCGCGCGAAGTTCGCCTTCGTCAGGATTACCTTGCGCGACAATGTCTTTTCGAAGCGCGAGCCCTTGAACTTCGCACCGCGAAAACTGCAGCCCGTGCCGGTCACCGCATAGAGGTCGCAACGGTCGAACGTGGTGTCGGCGAAATTGCAGTCGGTCAGCGCTGCCTCCGGCATCGCGCAGAAGGCGAAGGTGCAGCCGGCCTTGGTGTCGGCGTCGAAGAATACGCAGCGGCGGAAGCTCGCGCCGGGGAAGCGGCAATTGGCAAAGCGGACCCGCGAGAACCGGCAATTGACGAAGGACGCGCCGGCAAAATCCGTTCCGTGCAGAACCAGCCCGTCGAAGGTGCAGTCCTCGAATTTGGTCTCGCCGCAGTCAAGATCCTCGAAATCCAGCGAAACGGTAAACGCCGCGCCGGCAAATCGCCCGCCGCCGGCCAAAGCCGCCACCAGTTCGTCCTGTGTCAGCACGTCTCGCCCATGGTTACGAATGGTTTCCAAGGTGGTATACTATCGGCCAAGGTTGCCTCCGCCGCGATTTGGCCCGAATTGGCGACCCCAATGTGACGGGAGCGTGATCGCCTGGCGCCGCCAGGCGGTGGTAGAATACGCCGTTTCGCGGAAGGATATCCGCGGACAGGGGGTTGAGATGTCCGGTTTTTCCCGCAGAAGCCTGATCGGGCAGGGCGCCGCCTTGGCCTTCGCGCCCGTTGCCGCCCGCGCCGCCACTGGCACGCACATCGCGCCACCGCCTTTGCCGTTGCCGCAAACCGAGAATATCCAGGGCACCGCGGATTCGCAGAATCGCCTGACGGTCGACACCTATATCAACGAAAAAGGCCCTTTCAGTTTCGTCGTCGATACCGGTGCCGACCGCAGCGTGATCGCCGACGATCTCGCCAAGTCGCTCGGCCTGCGCCCCAGCGACGATGTCATCGTGCAGGGCATCGCGCGCGCGCTGCCCGCGTCGGCGGTGCAGCTCGACAACCTGCGGATCGGCCGCGTCAGGATCGATTCGCTGCCGATGCCGGTTCTGCCGCGCAGTTGGCTTGGCGCAGACGGCTATCTCGGTCTCGACGTCATCGACCGGCAAGAAGTGACCTTCGATTTCCAAAACCACAAGCTGAGCATCGAGCCATCCGACCTCGACAGAAAATTTCTGGCAGTGGCCGACGGGGCATTGGTGCGCGTCAACGGCTCCGACGGCAAGCTCACCGCCGTCAATTGCAGCGTCGACGGCGTCAAGGCCTATGTCTTTGTCGATTCCGGCGCGGAGATTTCGATCGGCAACAGCAATCTGTTCCGGGCGCTGCAGCAGAACGGCGGCAAATATCTGAACGACGAAGTGGTGCAGCTTCTGGGCGTCACCGGCGGTTCGGCGGCGGGGCGGCTGACCTTCGTGGAGCGCATCAAGCTGGGTTCGATCAGCTTCATGAACAGCGTGCTGGTCATCTCCGATCTGCAGGTGTTCGACGTCTGGAATCTGGCCGACAAGCCGGCGCTGTTCCTCGGCATGAACTTCCTGCGCCAGACGTCGTCGGTCACCGTCGACTACGGCCGCAAGGAGCTGCGCTTCAAGCTGGCGGATCTGCGGATCGCGAGCCGGGCGTAAGGCCGTTCGGAAAATTATTTTGGCGAAACAAAATATCGTTCGCGGCGCTGCAGCGAGAAAACTTATCCACGCAGCATTCTCAAAATCTCCGCGTCCTCTGCGCCCCCGCGTGAGACTCGTGTTGGATAAGTGCTGTCTTTCAGGCGTCGAGAAAAATTCTCATCGCCCCCTTG
>DATEZM010000213.1:0-2289 GCA_035255625.1 Rhizomicrobium sp.
CGAACAGCAGCAGCGCCACCGCAAGAAACAACATCCAATGCCAGATGCTGAAGCTACCCATGGCTTTAACCTCTATTTAACGCGAACGGCGCCGAAGGGAGGCCGGCGCGAGACGATCGTTTTTTGAACGTAGGCGCGAAAGGCGATAAAAACAAGAAGATTGGCTCGGCAAATGGCAAGAGGGGCAAAAGCCCTGGCGTTCGCGAGCGCTCGCTGAGCGCGGCCTTCTTGGAGCGCGCGTGGAGTGAGCGGAAACCCCGCGGTCAGCGACCTCGTCGACTGCAGCGTGAGGACATTGGCTGTGGTTGCCTATGCGATCATGGCGGTCTGGGAGCCTGGGCGGCGACGATTTCGGCGAGGGCGGGGATGTGCCGGCAACCGGGGACTTTGAGGCGGGCGCCGAGATAGTCCCAGAATTCGATTCCGAGCTTGCCGCAGGTCTTGTTGAGGCCGAGGAAGGCGTCGCGGCAGTCGCGGCCGACGTCGGCGCGGGTTCCTCCGCTGATCTTGCGCTTGGTGACCTGGCAGCGGACATCGTTCTCGGAGCCGTTGGTGTGCAGCGGGATATCGGGCCTTTCGAGCACCTTGAGCAATTCGCTCTTGTTGGCCCGCTGGCGGGTCAGCAGACGATCGAGAGTGGCGAAGCCGGTCTTGTGGCCGAAGATGCGGTCGAACCGCGCCGACAAGACCGCCTTGCGCTCCGGAGAGGGATGGCGGCGCCAGGCCTTCAGATTGGCGTAGAGGAGCCAGATCAGGCCGCGGATGCGTCGCTGCGCGGCGCGCTGAGCGTCGGTGAACGTATCGAGTTTGTGAACCAGCCGTTCGTCATGGATCCAGCACAGGCCGTGCTGACCGACGTTGAATTGGCCGGCGTCGTCGCTGACAATGACCGTGTCGGGCAGAAAACCATGCGCTTTGACGCTGCCCCACAGGGCGCCTTCGGTGGCGATCCGCACGGGATCGGGATGGACTTTCAGAGCCGAAATGCCGAGCCGGTCCAGATGCGCGCTCCAGGCCGCCCGATCGGCGAACCAACGATCGGGATGCTCGCTCAGCAGATCGATGACGGGTCCGGCGAGCGAGCGGGCGCGCATATAGGCCAAGGCTTCATCGTTGACGACGTAATCTTGATATCCGGCGCGCAACAGCTCGAGGAAGTTGAGACGGCTCTTTGAAGCCGTGGTTCCGAACCAGGTGAAACAGGCGTTGCCGATCTGGGTGCAGTACCCGTTCTTGCCCTTGTGCCGCGCCCCGGTGTCGTCAACCGTGATCCACCCCGACTTCGTCAGTCCGGCGCGCAGCACGTCGCGGGCTTCGTCCAGGAAACCCTGCTTGCCGGCGATCAGCAGACGAACGACCTGCCGCTTGGAGATGAGGACGCCGACCCCCCGCAGCAGCGTGACCAGCCGACCGGCCGTGACCTGTCCCTGATGATAGAGGGCGAGCACGAGACGGCGCAGTTCAGGCCCGAAATGGCCGTCGACGCCCGGCGGCAAAGGCGCGATCACCGTCTTGCCGTCCGGGGTCCGCCAGCAGGCTCGAAGAAAGTCGGTGACGTGCGGACGGATCACCAGATCCTGCACGAGGAAGCTCGCATAGCCTTTGAAACGCGAGCCGGTCGGCGCATCGGCCTCGAGCTTGCGCTCCTCGTTGATCGTCAGCTTCGCGCGCACCTCGCCGCGCCGACGGTCCTTGCCGGGCGTCGCCGGCTGCGGTTCGGTCGCCTTTTCCATGCCGCTCGGCTTGATGTCTGGCTTGACGCTCGGTTTGATGTCCGGCCGTCCAGGAGCGCCCTTCAGCCGAGCCAGTTCGTCACGCAACGCCCCGATGGTCCGCTGATTCTCCGCCGCCTCCTCGAGAAGCTTCAACACCAAGCTCTTCAGCTCGGTGGGTGAAAGCGCGTCGATGTCCAGTCGCGGCGACATTCCCCCATCGATTCAGAGAAAAAGTGATTCGGGAATCCCTCTGGCAAAAAAACTTTCCGCGACGCCCCTCGCCCGGACATTTGCCCCTCTTACTTTTCCGCCTCGCAACCCCTTGAAATCGCCCAAAACCGAGAAATAATGTCGGAAGCCTCGCCGGCGGCGCACAGTAGAGTCGCTCGCAAACACTCGATCCGCCGAAGTGACGAGTGGGCGCCATTGGCGTCTCGGCAGGCGTCCCGAAAAAAGAGACGACACTCGCTCCCTTTGATTTGGCTTGACGCGGACATCGAGACAGATAACGTTCGGAGCTCATGAGATCGAGAATGCCGAGCCAAGGGCGCCATCACCCCGATCTGGGCTATTC
>DATEZM010000214.1:0-4683 GCA_035255625.1 Rhizomicrobium sp.
GCTTGATGACGACCTTGTCGTTCTCGGCAACGGGGCGCGGCTGGATCTTGTGCATTCCGAGGATGCCCGATTGCGGTGTGTTGAGGATCGGTGTCGACATCAGCGAGCCAAATACACCGCCATTGGTGATGGTGAAGGTGCCACCCTGCAGCTCGTCGAGCTTCAGCTTGTTGTCGCTGGCGCGCAGGCCGTAATCGTGAATCTTCGCCTCAATGCCCGCGAGCGACAGCAGGTCTGCATCGCGCACCACCGGAACGACGAGACCGCGTTCGGTCGAGACCGCGACGCCGATGTCGTAGTAGTTCTTGTAGACGATGTCGTCGCCTTCGATATCGGCGTTGACGTTCGGCAACTCCTTGAGCGCCGCGATGCAGGCCTTCACGAAAAAGCCCATGAAGCCGAGGCGCACGCCGTGCTTCTTTTCGAAGCTGTCCTTGTACTCCGCGCGCAGCGCCATGACATGGCTCATGTCGACCTCGTTGAAGGTCGTGAGCTGGGCGGCGGTGTTCTGGGACTCCTTGAGGCGTAGCGCGATGGTCTTGCGCAGACGGCTCATCGTTACGCGCTCCTCGCGGTCCGCCCGTGAACGCGGGCCAGAATGAACCGGCGCGGGCGCCGGACGCGCAACGCTGCGCTCGGCGGCGCGCGCTTCGAGTGCCGAGAGCACGTCGCCCTTGGTGACGCGGCCGTCGCGGCCGGTTCCGGCGAGGGCGGCGACATCGACGCTGTTCTCCTCCGCGACACGGCGCGCGGCGGGCATCGCGGGAGCAGCCGCGACCGGTGCGGGCTTGGGCGCTTCCGCTTTTGGCGCGGGCTTCGCGGCAGGAGCGGTCGCTGGCGCCTTCGGTACCGCGGCCTGGGGGTTCTTCGCTGGTGTGGCCAAGCCCGCCCCTTTTGCGCCTTCGGCGATGGCGCCGAGCAGCGCTCCGACCTGGACTGTGTCGCCTTCCTTGACCGAAATGGATTCCAGCGAGCCATCGGCCGGCGAGGGTACTTCTACGGTGACCTTGTCGGTCTCGAGTTCGAGCAGGGGCTCATCGCGCGCGACGCTCTCGCCTTCCTTCTTGAACCAGCGCGCCACCGTGGCTTCGGTCACGGACTCGCCCATCGCGGGGACTTTGATCTCGATGCTCATCTTCAATCTCTCGGCAGGAAGGGGATTGCACGCGGAGACGCGGAGCTGCGAAGCAAGCATACCGCGTCGGCGCGCCGCCGCGTGAAGTATTTGACGATCACAGAGAGAGCGCCTCGGCGAGAAACGCCTTCAGCTCGGCATTGTGCTGGCTCATCAGGCCCGCTGCGGTCGAGGCGTATTCCGGCCGGCCGACATAGCGCGGGCTCGCGGTGCCGCCCAATTGCGCGACGGTCTGCTCGATGTGCGGGCGAGCGAAGCTCCAGGCGCCCTGGTTCTGCGGCTCTTCCTGGCACCACACAAGCTCTGCCTTGGGGAAGCGGTTCAACTCCAGTGCCAGCGGTCCCTCCGGGAAGGGATAGAGCTGTTCGAGCCGCAGGATATAGACGCGGCCCTCATTGAGCTTGTCGCGCGCCTCCATCAGATCGAAATAGACTTTGCCGGAGCACAGGATCACCCGCTTGATGTCGCGGTCGTCGGCCATCTTGACGGTCCAGGCGCCGGGCACGCATTCCGCCTGGTCGCGCAGTACGCGATGGAAGGACGAGCCCGGTCCGAAATCGGCGAGGAACGACGTGCACTTCTTGTGGCGCAGAAGCGATTTCGGCGTCATCAGGATGAGCGGCTTGCGGAACGGCCGGTGCATCTGCCGCCGCAGGACATGGAAGTAGTTCGCTGGCGTGGTGCAATAGGCAACCTGGATATTGTCCTGGGCGCAAAGCTGCAGGTAACGCTCGAGGCGCGCGGAGGAGTGTTCCGGCCCCTGGCCTTCGTAGCCATGCGGCAGAAGCATCACCAGGCCACACATGCGCAGCCACTTGGTCTCGCCCGAGGCGATGAACTGATCGATGATCACCTGCGCGCCATTGGCGAAATCGCCGAATTGCGCTTCCCATAGCACCAGCGCCTTCGGCTCGGCGGAGGAATAGCCGTATTCGAAGCCGAGCACGGCTTCCTCTGAAAGCAGCGAGTCGATGATCTCGAACTTCGCCTGGCTGGAGCGGATGTTCGCCAACGGATACCAGCGCTTCTCGTTTTCCTGGTCGACGAGCGCGGCATGGCGCTGCGAGAATGTGCCTTCTGTTGAATCCTGGCCGGAGAATCGGACCGGCACGCCTTCGAGCATCAGCGTGCCGAAGGCGAGTGCTTCGCCCGTCGCCCAGTCGAAGCCTTCGCCGGACGCGAACATCGCCTCTCTGGCCTCTAGGTTACGGCCGATCGTCTTGTGAAGGTGGAAGCCGTCGGGCAGGCGGGTGAGCGCCGCGCCGACCTCGCGCACGAGGTCGAGCGGCGCCGCGGTATCGCCGCGGCGGTCGCCCTGCGGCGCCACGCCGAGCCCCGACCAACGGCCGTCGAGCCAATCCGCCTGTTCCGGCTTGTGGGTCTTCGATGCCGTCAGTTCCTCGTCGAGCCGGCCGAGAAACGCCTTGTTCATCTGATCGGCCTCGGCGTCGCTGAGCGTGCCTTCGGCGACCAGCTTCTTGGTGTAGATCTGCAGCGTGGTGGGATGATCCTTGATCGCCTTGTACATCATGGGTTGGCTGAAGGTTGGTTCCAGCGTCTCGTTGTGACCGAAGCGGCGATAGCACACCATGTCGATCACCACGTCCCGGTGGAATAGCTGGCGGAATTCGGTCGCGATACGCGCGCAATGCACCACAGCTTCGGGGTCGTCACCGTTCACGTGGAAGATCGGCGCCTGCACCATCAGTGCGATGTCGGTGCAATAGGGCGAGGAGCGCGAATAGGCCGGCGAGGTGGTGAAGCCGATCTGGTTGTTGATCACAAAGTGGATTGTGCCGCCGGTGCGGAAACCGCTGGTGCCGCTCATCGCAAAGCACTCGGCCACCACGCCCTGGCCGGCGAAGGCCGCGTCGCCGTGAAGCAGAAGCGGCAACACGCTGGTGCGCTCCGTCGTGTCCTCAAGCTGTTGCTGCTTGGCGCGCGCCTTGCCGAGCACGACGGGGTCCGATGCCTCGAGATGCGACGGGTTCGCGGTCAGCGAGAGATGGACGTCGTGATTGTCGAAAGAGCGGTCCGCCGAAGCACCGAGATGGTACTTCACATCGCCGGAACCCTGGACCTCGTCCGGATTGGCTCGGCCGCCCGAGAATTCGTGGAACAGCTGGCGATAGGGCTTGCTCATCACATTGGCGAGCACGTTCAGCCGCCCGCGATGCGCCATTCCGATGACGATCTCTTTCACGCCGAGCTGGCCGCCGCGCTTGATGATCTGCTCCAGCGCCGGGATCATCGCCTCGCCGCCGTCGAGTCCGAAGCGCTTGGTGCCGAGAAAACGCAACGAAGCGAACTTCTCGAAGCCTTCCGCCTCGACCAGCTTGTTGAGGATCGCCTTCTTGCCTTCCGGCGAGAACACGATCTCCTTGTCGGGGCCTTCGATGCGGCGCTGCAGCCAGTCTTTCTGCTCCGCGTCGTTGATGTGCATGAACTCGTAGCCGATGCGGCCGCTATAGGTCCGCTTGAGAATCTCGGTGACCTGCCGGGGCGTGGCCGTCGAAAGACCCAACACGCCGTCGAGGAAGATCGGCCGGTCGAGATCTTCGGCATGGAAGCCGTAGAAGCCGGGATCGAGTTGCGGGCGCGGCAACCTCGGACTGATCTTGAGCGGATCGAGATCGGCCTCGAAATGACCGATGACGCGATAGGCACGCACCAGCTGGATGGCACGGATCGAATCCTGCGCCGCCTTGTGCAGATCGGTCTCGCTAACGGCGCCCTTCTTGGCCGGCCATTGCCCGGTCAGGGCCCCGACGAGATCGCCATTCTCGAGTCGGGGCTTCTTATCGCGCCGCCACTTGGGGCCGCGGCCGAGCTGGGCCGGATCGAGCGCGGTTTGGCCCAGCTGCAAAAAATAGGCGCGCCAGCTCGGATCGACCGCATCGGGGTTCTCGAGGTACTGGGCGTAGAGAGATTCGATGAATTGGGCGTTGGCGCCTGACAGAAACGAGGTCGCTTCGAGCAACTCGTTGGAGCTCCGTTGCAGGCGGGCAGGCGAAGATTGTTCTGTCATTTCAATGTGTTATGGCCTGGCTTGTTGGGTCGGGCCGTTTCCGTTCGCGGAAGTGGGCGTGGTAACGCCCTTGGTGCGTTAATTCAACGCTCCTCAGGGTAAAATATGGGTTCAGTTGGTTCGGATTGCGACGGAAACGTTCGGCCGCCCCGCCGGGCGGACTGCAGACTGATTGCGCGGGTGATCCTCCAGGCACTTGGAAAAGAAATCGGCCGTTCCCATCTATTTCCAATTGCAAGCGAGGGGGCAAAATGGACGGAGCCGCACACGCACGGCCGGTTCGCGCCGGCAGAATCGTCGTTGCGATGGCGACTGTGGTGGTCGCCTATGGCGCCTTCCGGGAGGGCGCGCCGCGTTTGCCCTTGCCGCCCGACGTCACCAAGCTGATTCTCTGGTTTCTTATCCCGCTCACCGTACTTCTCGTGCAATGGCGCGGCGATTTTGCCGGCAGTCTTCGGGCGGCGGGGTTTCGCTCGTTCTCGACCAAGATGTTTTTGCCAGGATTGGCTGCGCTGCTGGC
>DATEZM010000215.1:0-16129 GCA_035255625.1 Rhizomicrobium sp.
GGCAACGAAGGCGTGATCACGGTGGAAGAGGCCAAGAGCCTGGAAACCGAGCTCGACGTGGTCGAAGGCATGCAGTTCGACCGCGGCTACCTCTCTCCCTACTTCATCACCAACGCCGATAAGATGGAGGCGGTCCTCGAAGAGCCGCTGATCCTGCTGTTCGAAAAGAAGCTTTCCTCCCTGCAGCCCCTGCTGCCGGTGCTGGAAGCGGTGGTGCAGTCGGGCCGTCCGCTGCTGATCATCGCCGAGGAAATCGAAGGCGAAGCCCTCGCCACCCTGGTGGTCAACAAGCTGCGCGGCGGCTTGAAGGTCTGCGCCGTCAAGGCGCCGGGCTTCGGCGACCGCCGCAAGGCCATGCTGGAAGACATCGCCGTCGTTACCGGCGGCCAGGTCATCAGCGAGGACATCGGCATCAAGCTTGAGAACGTCAAGATCGACATGCTGGGCAAGGCCAAGAACGTCAAGGTCGACAAGGACAACACCACGATCATCGACGGCGCCGGCAAAAAGGCCGACATCCAGAGCCGCGTCGGCCAGATCAAGGCGCAGATCGAGGAGACGACCTCCGACTACGACAAGGAGAAGCTGCAGGAACGTCTGGCCAAGCTGGCCGGCGGCGTTGCGGTGATCCGCGTCGGCGGCGCCACCGAGATCGAGGTGAAGGAGAAGAAGGACCGCGTCGATGACGCGCTCAACGCCACCAAGGCCGGCGTCGAGGAAGGCATGCTGCCGGGTGGCGGCGTGGCGCTCCTCTACGCGACCAAGGCGCTGCAGGGCGTCACGGGTGACAACGAGGACCAGACGCAAGGCATCGCCATCGTGCGCCGCGCGATCCAGTCCCCTCTGCGCCAGATCGTCGAGAACTCTGGCATGGAAGCCTCGATCGTCGTCGGCAAGCTGCTCGAGCAGAAGTCGAACACCTATGGCTTCAACGCGCAGACCGAGACCTATGCCGATCTGATCGACACCGGCATCGTCGACCCGACCAAGGTCGTGCGCATCGCGCTGCAGAACGCCGCGTCGGTGGCTGCTCTCCTGATCACGACGGAGGCGATGGTCGCCGATCGTCCGAAGAAGGAAGCCGGCGGCGGCGGCATGCCCGGCGGCGGCATGGGCGGCGGCATGGGCGACATGGACTTCTAAGTCCCGTCGCTCGGGTCTCATCCGAAAAATGCAGAAAGGCCCGGTGGCAACACCGGGCCTTTTTGTTTGTATCAATCACCGCTATCAACGCGCCGATGAAAAACGTCTTGTTCCTGTGCGGGCGCGGCCGCGCACGCAGTCCCACGGCCGAGGCGGTGTTCGCAGACCACGACGACATTGCAGCAATGTCGGCGGGAACGAGCAAAGACGCCGATACGCCGCTGACCGCCGATCTCGTCGAATGGGCCGACGTCATCTTCACGATGGAGGCGTCGCATAGAGCGAAGTTGTCGGCGCAATTCCGCGCCTCACTCAAGCAAAAGCGCGTGATCTGTTTGGACATACCGGATAAATACACATTCATGGAGCCGGCGCTGGTGCAGCTCCTTAAGGCGAGAGTTTCGCGCTTTCTCCGATAAGAGCAGCCCCGTTAGAACCCAAACTTACTTCTTACCGGTGTCGGGGTTCGAACTTTGCTTGTCGGAATCATCCTTCAAATTCCACGCCACGCTCACCGTCATCGGCATGTCGGCTAGCTGGCCGTCTTTCAGGCCGGGGCGGTAGTGCCAGTGCTTCACGCAATCGACCGCGGCGTCGTCGAGCCGGTCGGAGCCGCTCGTTTTCGCGACCGTGAGGCCGCTCAACGTGCCGTCGCTCAGCACCTGGAAGGAGAGGTCGGTGGTTCCCTCGTCGCCCAGGAGACGCGAGATCAGCGGATAGTCCTTGCGGCAGTTCTCCGCCTTCGATAGCTGCGGCGGCTGCGAGACATGCTGCACCACGGGCACCCGCACCACCTGCTTGACGATCTTGACCGGCGCCTCGGTGTGCACCGCCAGCTTCTCGACCAGGTCGTAGACGAACAAGAGCGAAGAGCCAGTGGCGATACCGCCGGCGACCAGCACGGCCCATAGCTGGTGGCGGAAGCGCCCGTTGAAGAACAGCCCCGACGACACCACGAAGATGATGAATTCGACGATGATCACGCCTGCTCCGAAATTCGACCGGCGCGCACTTTAACCGGAACGGCGCGCCAAGAAAGCAGTGCCTCCGAATTGCCAATTTCCCGGGCGAGGCTAAGAATGATCCCGACGAAGGGCTGGATTGAGATGGGCTGGTCGCGCCATATCGGCGTTCTTTGCGTCGCGTTCACCGCCGTGCTGGTGCTCGCCAGCGCCTCCAGCGCAGCTCCACCGCCACCCACGAGCGCTGCCATTCCGATGAAACCGGACAGCGGCGTCTATGTCGTGCCGGTGTCGGTGGACGGCGTGGTGACCTTCGACTGCATCGTCGACAGCGGCGCGTCCGACGTGAACATTCCCGAGGATGCCTTCCGCAAGCTGGTCCGCGCCGGCGCCATCGAGCAAAGCGACATCCTGGGGACGGAAGTCTACACTCTCGCCGACGGATCCAACGAACGCGGCCGCGTCGTTCGCATTCGCACGCTGAAGGTAGGCAATATCGTCGTGCACGATGTCCAGGCCAGCATCGGCGGCGCCGAAAGCAACGGGCTCCTCGGACAGAGCTTCCTGGAACGCTTCCGTTCCTGGTCGCTCGATAACGAGCGCCACGCGCTGGTGCTGAACGGCACGCCTGGCAACGCGCCGCCGCGCGTGGCGAGCGTGCGTGGTCCGGCACCGACCCGGACCCGAGCACCGGATGACGACGGTCCCGCCGATGTCGCCCAAATCGTGGCGGGCCATGGCGATCATGGTCAGCATCGCCGGCCGCCTCCGGCCTCGGCAGCGGACGACGGATCGCTGACGGCACAGACCGGCCATTAGCGCGCTATCTTTTTGACCGCGTAAATTTCCGCCGCCTGTCGAGTGCCGGCAATATTCAAGACTTGATCGGGACCCAGAAGACGGCTTCGGTTCGGCCGGGAAAACCTTAGCGAGGACACCATGGCCTACACGATCTATGACGCGTCGATACCGGTAATGATCCGCAGCCTCACCAGCCTGTCCAAGATTCTCGACAAGGCGGTGGCGCAGGCCAAGGCAGAGGACAAACCGCTCGGCGGGTTGCTCGATGCGCGACTGGCGCCGGACATGCATCCGTTCACGCGCCAGGTCCAGATGGCGAGCGACGGCGCCAAGGCCACCGCCGCGCGGCTGGCGGGCATCGAGCCGCCCAGCATGCCCGATACCGAGACGACATTCCCCGAGCTGCAGGCGCGGCTGCAGAAGACCATCGCCTTCCTTCAGACCATCAAGCCCGAGCAGCTTGCCGGCGCGGAGGACCGCACGATCGTGCTGAAATTCCCCAGTGGCGAGATGAAGTTCACCGGACGCGATTTCCTGGCCGGCTTCGCGTTGCCGAACTTCCTCTTCCATGTGACGACGGCTTACGCCCTCCTGCGCCACAAGGGGATCACAATCGGCAAGATGGACTTTCTCGGCAGCCCGTAATTCATCCCCCTCCGGCCTCTTCGCAGCTGACGCTGCTAGAGCCACCTCCCCCGCCGATGCGCTCCGCGCATACGGGGAGGCGGACCTGATCAGGCCTCGGGCGCCGAGGATTCCTGCAGATAAGGCTCGACCGTTCCCTTGTACTTGACCGTCATCGGTTTGCCGTGACGGTCGACGGTCTTTCCTACCGCGAGCCTGACCCAGCCTTCGCTGACGCAGTATTCCTCGACGTTCGTCTTTTCGGCGCCGTTGAAACGAACGCCGACGCCACGCGTGAGGAGATCACTGTTGTAGTACGGGCTCTCGGCGTCGGCGGAGAGGCGGTCGGGCAGCGTTTCGGCCATGGCGCGCAGGGTGTTCGGTGGTTTTCGGCGCGCATAATGCGGAGGCGGGGCGCGATTGCAACCGCCGGGGACGGCGCGATGCTCAGCCCTTTGCATCCTTGCGCAAGCTCTCGCGCAATTCCGCGTTCTCGGTGCGCTCGGCGGCGAGCTCGCGTTCGGTCTCGCGCAGCTGCGTGAGAACGCGTTGAGCGGCCGCGCCGCCGCGCTTTGCTGCGAATTCGGAGCGGAGGTTCATCAGTTCCGTAACGTCCTCGACGCTGTGGATGATCCACTTGACGTAGCCGTCGCTGCCCAGGACGGGGACATTGAGCGGACTCCAATAGCGTTCCACAAAGCTGGCGCCGTCGTGGCGGCGAATATCGTATTTCTGGACATTCATACGGTCCGGCAACCGCGACTTCAGGACCTTCAGCAGCGAGGCGCGGAGGTTCTCCACTCCGTTGGCCGCGGAGTCGCCGGGATTGTCGGGAAAGGCTTCGAAGACGTGGCGCCCCACGATCGCGTCGCGCGCTGTCATCGTCGCGGCACAATAGGCGTCGTTCGCCGCCATGATCGTGAAACTGGGATTCAGCACCATGTAGAGTCCGGGCGTCTTGTCGAACACCCCGACGAACTCGGACGCTGGCAAGCGACCGGAATTGGCCGCGCCCCCGTCTTCAGGTGTTTTGTTCATGACGCGGCGCAGTGTTCCAAACAACACCCGATCTATTGGGCCGATTGGAGTTCCCGGCACCCCCCTCATTTTGGGGGGCGTGTTTCGACGATCGCACTACCGCGAGTAGAGCGACCTGATTGCAGCCGATGCGCCGGCGCACCCTGCAGTGGAGTGCCGATCACTGCCAATGATCGAGTTCGATCCACCAATCGCCGTCGATGTTTTTTTCGAACGACGCGATCGAAACACGCTTGTCGAGATAGTCGTTGAGATCCTTCGGCGGCGGCTCCTTGATCTCGATCACGCGGAAGAGTGGCGGCCCATAGCGATACTTCTTGTAGGCGGCTTCGCGGCCGACACCGTCCGACCAAATCTCGACAAACACTTGGCAACCACGGACATATTTCACGCCCGTGGCGCCCAGCGCGGTCAGGAGCGCGCGATAATGCTTTTCCTCGGTCAACGGCATTTGAGGCTGAGCCCAGGCTGGGTCGCGCATGATCGTCTGATCGTATTTGAGCTTGCACAATTCGGTCCGAAGCGTTTCGAACAGCGGGCGCTTGGCGCGGAAAGCCGCCGCCATCTCCTGATCGGTCGGCGGCGCTTTTCCACAGCCGGCAAGACTGAGCAACGCGGCAGCGAGAGCCACCGCTCCAACCCGCCTCATTGCGGCTCCTGGAAGGCAACCGCCACGCTTCGATGTCTCCAACCCGGCATGCCCATCCGGCAACGCTACAACAAGCCGGGGAAACGGTCAGCCGTTGTGTTGGCCGACATGCACCGGCTCGAACGTGCCGAGCACGCAGACCTGGTTGGTCTGCAGCACACGGATCGATTGCGAACCGCCGCAAATCTCGTCCATCGGGGTGACATAGACGAAGCCGTTGAATTTGAGACCCATGCACGGCGTGCGCAGGTTGCTCGCGTAGACTTGGCCGTCTTTCAGGCGGAAGAGAATTCTCTGGGGATTCACCACATCCGTCCGGTCGATTTCATACGACCGGATGCACGTCGGCGAATGGCCTGGATAGGCGGCAGCAGGCGCGATGGCACCGATGACGGCCAGAGCGCCAAGGATTGCAAACATCTTCATGTCGAACCTCCGGTAATGAGTCGCCGCTCCGCGGCGAGTTTCGCGCAGTTGCCCCGCGTCGCATAGCTGAAATTCCGAGCCTTTCCTTGACTTACGCAGTAACTTCGATGCATGTCCGGCCCGCTCTTTCGTATGGAGACTGGACCATGTCCGCCGCCCCCCAAGTCCACATCACCCTGCCCGATGGCAAGACGATGGCGTTCGATAGGGGTGTGACCGGCGCGGAGGTCGCGGCCGCCATCGGGCCAGGGCTCGCCAAGGCTGCACTCATTCTCGAAGTGAACGGCCAGCAATGGGACTTGTTCCGCCCCATCGCGCAAGACGCCAAGGTCCGCATCATCACCAAGAAGGATCCGGAGGCGCTGGAGCTGATCCGGCACGACGCCGCCCATGTGTTGGCGATGGCGGTACAGGAGCTCTATCCCGGCACGCAGGTGACCATCGGGCCGGCAATTGACGACGGTTTCTACTACGATTTTGCGCGTGCCGAGCCGTTCACGCCGGACGATTTGCCGAAGATCGAAGCCAAGATGCGCGAGATCATCAAGCGCGACCTGCCAACGCGGCGCGAGGTGTGGCAGCGCGACAAGGCAATCGCGCACTTCAAGGGCATGGGAGAGAGCTACAAGGCCGAACTGATCGAAAGCATTCCGCCCGGCGAGGATGTGTCGATCTACTGGCACGGCGATTGGCACGACCTGTGCCGCGGACCGCATTTCCAGACCACCGGCAAGATCGGCGACGCGTTCAAGCTGACCAAGATCGCCGGTGCCTATTGGCGCGGTGATGCGAAGAACGCGCAGCTCCAGCGCATCTATGGCACCGCTTGGCGCGATGCCAAGGAACTGGACGAATACCTCAAGCGTCTCGAGGAGCAGGAGAAGCGCGACCATCGCCGCATCGGCCGCGATCTGGAGCTTTTCACCTTTTCGCCCGAAGTCGGCGCGGGTCTGCCGCTCTGGATGCCCAACGGCATGGTGATCCGCCAGGAACTGGAATTTCTTGCGGTTCAGGAAGAGCGCCGCGACGGCTACAAGCGCGTCTCGACTCCGGAGATCACAAAGGAAAATCTCTACATCCGCTCGCGCCACCTCGCCTTCTACGGCGAGGACATGTACTCGCCGATCGATATCGAGGGCGAGAACTACTACCTCAAGCCGATGAACTGCCCGCATCACCACATGATTTATCTGGCGACGCGGCATTCCTATCGCGAGCTGCCGCTCAGGCTGGCGGAGTATGGCCATTGCTACCGCTACGAGGCGTCCGGCGGGTTGTCCGGCCTGATGCGCGTGCGCGGCTTCACGCAGAATGACGCGCATATCTATTGTCGCTTCGATCAGGCGAAGGACGAGTTTCTCAAAGTCATGCGCTTGCATGCCCGCTATTACGACCTGATGGGCATCAAGGACTATTACATGCGGTTCTCGCTGCCGGACCTCAGCAAGAAGCACAATTTCGTCGACGAGCCCGAAAGCTGGCGCGCCGCCGGCGAAGTGATCCGCACGGCAATGCAGGAAAGTGGCTTCCCCTATGTCGAAGCCGAGGGCGAGGCTGCGTTTTACGGTCCCAAGGTCGACTTCATGATCAAGAGCGTGATTGGGACGGAATACGCGATCTCGACCAACCAGCTCGACTTCATGGCGACCAAAACCTTTGGCCTTTCCTATATCGGCGCGGACGGGCACGAGCATCCGGTCTATGTGATCCACCGCGCACCCCTGGGCTCGCACGAGCGGTTCACCGCTTTCCTGATCGAGCACTATGCCGGCAACTTCCCGACCTGGCTGGCGCCAGTTCAGGCGCGCGTCATCCCGATCAGCGACAAGGTGACCGACTACGCCCACAAGGTGCAGGACGCGATCTTCCAGGCGCCGGTGGTCAACGGCACAGGTGGCCTGCGCGTCGACATCGACCTCGGCAATGAGCGCATGCAGAAGAAGATCCGCGATGCCCAGCTGCAGAAAATTCCCTACATGCTGGTAGTCGGCGAGCGCGAGGCGTCGGAGGGCAAGGTCGCCGTCCGCCTACGCTCCGGCAAGGACTTAGGCCCGATGCCGCTCGAAACCGTCATCGAACGGTTGAAAAAGGAAGCGGAATCCCGTGTGGATGTGGCCGAATAGCCCTTGCGCAATCGGAATTGGCTCCTATTCTTAAGCCGTCAACCGTCGCTCGCGCGACGCTGAGAGGACCCACGCCCATAGCCCTGATCCGAACCACGTTTCGCAAGGCTTCCGGCAAGGTCCTCGCGAAAGGCGTTATCGCGCGCGCGCAACACAGGAGAGAGTCATAGTTCCCAGACGTTTTCAGCAGCCCGACAAGGCTCCGGCCAAGGGCGGCCCCCGCGTGAACGAGGATATCTTTTCACGCACCATCCTTCTGATCGGCGACGACGGCCACAAATACGGCGAGATCGGACTCGACGAAGGCCGCGCCATCGCGGAGGAGAAGGGCTTCGACCTCGTCGAAGTTTCGCCCGAAGCCAAGCCCCCCGTGGTCAAGTTGATGGACTACGGCAAATACAAATACGAACAGCAGAAGAAAGCCGCAGAGGCGCGCAAAAAGCAGAAGGTCATCGAGATCAAGGAGATCAAGATGCGCCCCACCATCGACGACCACGACTACGACACCAAGATGAAGCAGATGCACCGCTTCTTCGGCGAAGGCGACAAGGTCAAGGTGACTTTGCGCTTCCGTGGCCGCGAGATGGCGCACCAGAATCTGGGCATGGACCTTCTGAACCGGGTCCACAAGGACGTCGAGCCGGTCGCCAAGATGGAGCAGTGGCCGAAGATGGAAGGTCGCCAGATGATGATGGTGCTGGCGCCGCGCTAGATAGGCCAATGAAGAAAGGCAATCTTGCAATCGGGGCGCTGGTGGCGATAGCCGCCGGCGCCTTTTGCCTTGTCGGCGACAGGGCTTCTGCCGCTGGTCTGGCGCCGGAATATGCCGCGCTGAACGGGCCGATGACGCCCTTCCGGATCGCCGACAACCTCTATTATGTCGGCGCCAGCGACGTGACGTCCTTTCTGATTGTCACGCCAGCCGGCTACATCCTCCTCGATGGAGGTTTCGAGCAGACTGCGCCGGCGATCATCGCGCACATTCGCGCACTGGGATTCGATCCGAAAAAGATAAAAATCATCCTCAACAGCCACGCCCATTTCGATCATGCCGGCGGCATTGCCGCGATCCGGGCGGCGACAGGGGCGAAGTTTCTGGCCAGCGCCGCGGACGCGCCGATACTGGAAGAGGGCGGCGCCAATGATTTTGCTCTGAAAGGTCTTCTGTTTCCGCCCGTGACACCGGACCGAATTGTCGCCGACGGAGAACGCGTGACGCTGGGCGGCGCAACGATCACCGCGCACATCACGGCCGGTCACACCAAGGGCTGCACGACTTGGACGCTACCGGTGACGATCGACGGCAAGAGGGAGAACGCACTGTTCCTGTGCAGCCTGTCGGTGCTGCCGGTGTACCGATTGATCGGCGACGCGAACTATCCGGGCCAAGCTGCGGATTTTGAAAAGAGCTTCGCAACACTGAGCACCCTGTCCTGTGACGTCTTCCTCGCCTCGCATGGTTCGTTCTTCGATCTGAAGGACAAGGTCGCGAAGCTGCGTGCTGGAGCAAAACCCAATCCGTTCATCGATCCTGCCGGTTGCCGCGCGTTCTTTGCCAAAGCGCAAGCTGCGTTCGACAAGCGCCTGGCCACCTGCAAGGCCGATCCGGCCTGCGGCAAAAGGGAAGATTAGCGCGATTTAGTAGGCGACGCGATCGGCGACCGGCGATACCGGCGGAAGCGGAAGGGACGGCGCCGGAACGACATGCGCGACGCTTTGCGGCAATAGCGCATTCGGCACACCACTGATGGCCTTGTAGGCCACGCGGCCGTCCTGGACCAGCAAAGTCACTTCTGCCGTACGGCTGGCAGCATTGGCTGAACCCAGCCCGAAGGATTCGAGCACGCCGTGGCCGTGCTGCTCATCACCGGGCGTGAAGACGAAAGCCGCGCAACGGTCGCGCGCGTCAATGCAGCTCTGCAATGCATCGTCGAGCCGGTCGAATTTGCGCGAGTCGCTGGCGAAGCGCTCGATCACGCCAAGATAGGACAGAACCTGGACATTGGCGGTTGTGGTGTCGAAACCAAGCGCCGCGAGTTGCGATGCACGTGTCTCTCCTGGCCGCACGCGGACATAAGCCGTCGCAAGATCTTTCAAGGAATAGAGTCGGGTCGAAGCCGTGTCCGACGGGTGCGGCAGCATCGTGAGCGCGCCGCAGGCCAGAATGGCCACCAACACTACCAATACCGCAATCGAAGCGGCGTAGCGGAGCGAACCGCTACCCTGTCCCTCGTCCATGATACCCCAACGCCCGCTTTATTATGGTTGCCTGATCCTAACCAGTTTCCTGTGGATAAGAAAAGCGTTTGTCGGGCGAATGGTAAGCGGGAGCGGTTACGGATCCGTGACGACCGAACAACAACGCACAACCGTAGCGATATCCACGTTGCCACCCGTCAGGACGATAGCGATAGCCTTGTTTTGAATGCCGAATTTTCCGGCGAGGACGGCTGCAAGTGCGGCCGCGCCGCCAGGCTCGACGACGATTTTCAATCTCTGGAAGGCGAAACTGACGGCTCGCTCGAGTTCCGAGTCCGACACTGTCTCGACCGCAGCCACGAGACTTCCCGCAAGTGCGAAAGGAATTTGCCCCGGCATCGGGGCCATCAGAGCATCCGCAATGGAGAGCTCGCCGCCGGGTGCACTGGTCCGTGCTCCTTCTGCCAGAGAACGGCGCATACCGTCGAACCGCTCGGGCTCGACCCCCAGCGTGCGCGTGGTGGGACTGACGCCGGACAGTGCGAGCGCGATGCCGGTCAGGAGGCCGCCTCCGCCGCAAGGCGCAATCACCGCGTCGAGCGTGACATCCATCGCCTTTGCATCGCTGGCGATCTCCAGCCCGATCGTGCCCTGACCGGCGACGACCATTGCATTGTCGAAGGGCTGGATCAGGGCCGCACCGGTAAGCTCGACGATCTCGCGCGCGATGGCTTCCCGGTCGTCGGTCAGACGATCATAGAACACGACCGTTGCACCCAGTCGCCGGGTGCCTTCAATCTTCGCCGCCGGCGCGTCCTTCGGCATGACGATGGTGGCTGACAGGCCGAATTGCGCTGCCGCTGCCGCGACTCCTTGCGCGTGGTTGCCGGATGAAAATGCAACCACCCCATTGGCCCGCTTCTCGGGCGGAATCTGGAGAATCGTGTTCGAAGCGCCACGGAATTTGAAGGAGCCCGTCCGCTGCAGCGGCTCGAGCTTGAGAAATACGCGACCGCCCGTGCGCGCGTTCAGCTCGGCGCTCTCCGGCAGCGGCGTGCGTACTGCATAAGGTGCGATCCGGCGCGCGGCGGCCTCGACATCGGCGAAGGTGGGGACGACTACGGACATGGCAGGCCTCTTTTAGCCGCGCGCCGCCTCGCCGCAAATGGCATATTCGTCATTCCAGCCATTCGTCTGGTTCGTGCACCGCTCCTCGCGTTAAGCTCGCCGCCCATGCAGCACTCCTCTCGGGGCATCGCGCTGAAGCTGGGCGCGACGTTCGCCTTTTCCCTGCAATATGTGGCGCTAAAGCTGGCGGGCAACGTGCCGGTCGGTGAAGTGGTGTTTTTCCGCGCCTTCTTCGCACTGGTTCCGCTCCTCGCGCTCTCGTTCTTCACCGTCGGGCCACGGGAGCTTATCCGCACGGCACATCCGGGCTTGCATCTGGTGCGCTCGGCGATCGGCTCGTCGTCGATGTTCCTGGGATTTGCCGCGCTGAAGCTCCTGCCGCTTGCCGACATCACGGCCTTCGTGTTCGTGCAGCCGATCTTCGCTGTGATCCTGGCGGCACTCGTTTTGAAGGAAAAGGTCGGCCCATATCGTGGCTTTGCTGTCGTCGTCGCGTTCGCGGGCGTGGTCCTGATGGTCCAGCCGCATGGCGGCCTGCTGGGGATGTTCGCCGGTGGGCTCTCCGCGGGTGCCGGGCTCGCGCTGGGCGGGGCCCTGTGTTCAGCATTCGTGGTGATCTTCATCCGCCAGATGAGCGCGACGGAGAAAAGCGAAACCATCGTGTTCTACTTCATGTCGTTCTGTGCCGTGCTGGGCGCCTTGACGATGATTTGGTGGCGCGTACCTCTCAACTTCTGGGCGGTGCTATGGCTGATCCTGGGCGGGATCAGCGGTGGGTTCGGCCAGATCGCCATGACCTTCAGCTACCGCTATGCGGAGCCTTCCATGCTGGCACCGTTCGACTATACCGCCATGATCTGGGCCGTCGGGTTCGGCTATCTGGTGTTCGCCGAGATCCCGGCGATGCTGGTGGTGGCAGGTGCGACCGTCGTCACGGCCGCCGGCTTCTACATCGCAATCCGGGAACATCGCCTCGGCCGCGAGCTGGCGAGTCGGGTTGAAGCCGTGTGACTCCTGCGGCGTTCAGCCGGTCAGCTGACGATTCATTCCGTCGGGGCCATGAGCGTCGTCCGCGACTGCAGCACGTGAAAGCGCATCGAGCTCCGCGACAAAAGCATCGCCGAAATAGTATTTGAGCTCGTCGCGCGCGCCTTCATAAACACTCGGTCCCTGACCGGCACAGGCGAGGCTCCGGTCATGTACTTCGCTGCTTGCTACGAGAACGCCATATTCGAAGGTAGCGGGAAACAGCGTGGAGACCAGCGGCTTCAGCTCGTGATAATCGATCCCCTTGTCGAGCGCATAGGCGTGAATGGCACAGCCGCGACCGGTCTGGCTGCGGAATACGCATTTGCCGCCCAGCGTGCGCGTCCGCAGATAGCGGCCGGTCGGAAATTCCGGATCCTCCAGCACCTCGTCGCCAAACCATTCCGCGCGCGGCGCGGCGATGCGGGCGGAGAAATCATCACCCAGAGCGGCCAGGCGCGTCGCGTTGCCGAGGTCGATGTCCACGCCGTAGGTGCAGCACTGGTCGTCACAGAAGTTGCATGCCATGCAGAGCGCGAAATAGGTGAGCGAGAAGATCGCGGTATCAACCGAATGAAGTATCGGCGCGCCTTGTACGCATGTGTAAGAGCGGGAGAGGCGAACGATGGCCATCAGCGCGGCAATGCAAGCGCGTTGTCAACCAGTCGCATGACGAGCTGATCATAGGAAAGCCCGAGCTGCTCGCCGGCGGCTGCAAAGCCGGCGTCTGGGGCAATGCAGGGATTTGTGTTGATCTCCAGCACCAGGGGCTCGCCCTGCGGCGTCACGCGGAAATCGACGCGGCAATAGCCATTGAGATCGAACAGCCGCCACACGCCCTCGCAGGCACGCCGCAGCTTGGCGGCAAGGACGGGATCGCTCTTCTCCGTATCGAAGCAGCGAACCATCTGGTCGTTGATGTCCAAGCTTTCGTCCCATTTGGCGCCATAGCCCACAATTCGTGGTTTATCGGATGGCCAATCGTCGAAGCGCATCTCGGCCAGCGGCAGCACGACCGGGCCGTCAGGCCCTTGCATCACCGAAATATTGAACTCGCGCCCGTCGATGTAAGCCTCGGCGAACCAGTTGCCGCCATGGCGGCGGGCACTTTCCTCAGCGCGGCGCTTCACCGCCTCCCGCCCCGTGACGATGCAGCCATCGTCGAGACCGACGGAGGCGTCCTCCAGCGTCGATTTGACGATGTAGGTCGCGCCCTCCTTGAGACCGCTCCAGTCCGGAGGCTCGTGCCAGTCGGCAGTGCCAATGCCGGCCTCGCGCATGCGGCGCTTGGTCAGCGGCTTGTCGGAGGTGACCGCCATCGCGACCGCGTCGGCGCCAGTGAAAACCGCGCCAGCCTCGTCCAGCATCCGCGGAGCGATCGGCGCCAGGGCGCCCAGGCCGTCCACGCCTTCGACCATGTTGAACACAACGTCGGCGCGGTGATGGGCCAGAAGTTTCGCAAAACGGTCCGGATCGGTGGTGAAAGGTGCTTGCGAGACGTCATGGCCATGCTTCACAAGCGCGTCCGCGACTGCCGCAGCCGATGTCAGCGTGTCGATCTCCTCGGGCGGGGCATCGGGAGCGACATCGGAATGCAGGACGAGAATGCGCATGTCAGACTCCCGCCAGCGCGGGATAGCGTTTCAGGAACGAGGCCATGATCTTGCCGATCAGATCCTGATAGGTCAGGCCTTCGCGCGCCGCGATAAAACACATGTCCGAGTACTCCGGCCGAAGACCTGCCAGCGGATTCACTTCCACGAAAAATGGGTGGCCCTCGCTGTCGCACCTTATGTCGATTCGTCCGCCATCGCGGCATCGCAGGCAACGCCAGGCCGCGAGCGCGACATCGCCGGCGGCCTTCGCTTCCGCCGCAGGCGCCGCCACGATGTCGAGGCGACCGTGCCAGTCTTCCTTGTTGACGAGGCCGTAGCCGTCGCCGTGGTAGCCGGCCAACGGCACGATCTCGCTGACGCCAAGCACCGCCGCATCCTCGCCCGTGCCGGTGATAGCGACCGTGAACTCCCGACCGGCGAGGAACGGTTCCACCAAAACGGGCTGCCGGAAGCGTTCCAGGAGATCGGCGGCCGTGGCGCGCATCTGGTGGCGATCGGCGACCTTGTTGTTGGTGCCAATGCCCTTGCCGGAACCTTCGGCGACCGGCTTGAGGAAGAGCGGAAACTGAAGTCTGACCTTGTCGACATCGGCAAGACGCTCGATCACCGCGAAGTCCGCCGTCGGCACGCCGCAATCGCGCACGATGCGTTTGCACATCGCCTTGTCGAGCGTCACCGCCATGGTCAGCGCATCGGAGAACACGTAGGGAATGTCATAGGCCTCGAGGATCGCCGGGACTTGCGCCTCGCGTGACAGACCATTGAGACCCTCGCAGAAATTGAAAACGCCATCCCAGCGTTCGCCAGCTGCGAGCTTGGCGACTAGCGCCTTCACATTGCCGATGCGCTCAGGGTGAAAACCGAGACCGGTCAGGGCGTTGCAGAGGCCCTCGATAGTCACCTCGGCGTCGAACTCAGCCGTGTCCTCCTCGCTGTAACCCTGAGCGAGATAGTCCGAGCGCAGATCGAAGGTCACGCCGATGCGGAGCACGCCTGCTACGGCTCCCCGATGGGGCGCTGATGGATCGCCATAACGTCCTTCGACTTTGGCCGCCTACTTGCCGGCGCCCAGCGTGCCGCCGGGATCGGGATAGCGATACACGCCATCCTCGAAATTGCGCAACAGCAGATCGTCGCCGTCGCGCCCCGCCACGAAATCTGGCGCGATCTGGATCTTGCCGCCGCCACCAGGCGCATCGACCGCGAATATTGGCGTCGCATAGCCGGTGGTGTGGCCGCGCAGGCCGCGGATGATCTCGAGGCCTTTCTCCACCTTGGTGCGGAAATGGGCCGAGCCGCGGATCGGATCGCACTGATAGAGGTAATAGGGCCGCACGCGCCGCTTGAGCAGACCCTGCATCAAGGGCTTCATCACGGCGATATCGTCGTTGATGCCCTTCATCAGAACGGTCTGGCTGCCGAGCGGAATGCCGGCGTCGGCCAGGCGGGCCGTGGATTCGGTGACTTCGTCGGTCAATTCGTTGGGATGGGTGAAGTGAATGCTCATCCACAGCGGATGGTACTTCTTCAGGATCGCGACGAGGCTCTTGGTGATGCGCTGAGGCGTCACGACCGGCATCTTGGTGCCGATTCTGAGGAACTCGATGTGCTTGATGGCGCGCAGGCGGCCGAGCAGCCAGTCGAGCTTGTCGTCGCCCAGCGTCAGGGGGTCGCCGCCAGAGAGCAGCACGTCGCGAATCTCGGTGTGCTTCTCCAGATAAGCGAGCGCCTGGTCCCATTGGCGGGTCGAGAAGTTGTACTCCCCGCCCGGATTGCCGACGACGCGGGCGCGCGTGCAATAGCGGCAATAGGTCGAACAAGTGCCGGTGGTCAGAAACAGGACACGATCCGGATAGCGATGGACGATGCCGGGCGCCGCCATATCGTGGTCCTCGGCAAGGGGATCGTCGCCCTCGCCGGGGGTGGTCAGGTATTCGTCGCCGGTCATGATGTGGGTCCGGCGCAAGGGTTCGCTCGGGTCCTCGAGGTCCATCAGGCTGGCGTAGTAGGGCGTGATACCGACGGGGAGCGAGCCTGTATGGCGGCTTACAGCGTCGAACTCATCGGCCGAAAGCGAGAAGATGCGGGTAAGCTCGTCGCGGGTGCGGATACGGGCGCGCATCTGCCAGCGCCAATCGTTCCACTCGACCGTCGAGGTACCGGGATAGAAATGCTTATAGAAAGCGCGGGTTTCGGAATTGACAGGGAAGCGGAGGGCTGCCTTTTTCGCCGGCGGCGCGATCGGCGCTGCGACTGTGGCTTCCTTAAGTTGGGGTCGGACATCCTGCCTGGGGCGGACCGTCCGGAGCGGAGGCTTGGCTTCACGCCCCCGCGCGATTTGGAGACTCATCGTCCTTATAGACGCTCCGAAGGTGCTGCCCACGCGAAAGCCCC
>DATEZM010000216.1:0-2682 GCA_035255625.1 Rhizomicrobium sp.
CATCCGTGCGGGCACGATGATCGGCGAAATGGGTGCGATCGACGGAACGCCGCGCGTGACCAATGCGAATGCGACCCGACGCTGCGAACTGCTGCGCATCGACCGGCGGCTCATCCTCGATGCCATGCTCGCAGAGCCGAAAGCGATCTTGGCGCTGCTCGGCGTGTTGATCCATCGCCTGCGCGAGACCGATGCGCTGGTCGAGCGCACCTCGTCGATGGAACTCGGCAAGCGTCTGGCCAGGTTTCTGCTGCTCGAAGGGATCAACAACCGGATACTCCACAATCAGTCGGAGATCGCCCATCACATCAGCGCGTCGCGCGAAGCGGTCAACCGCAAGCTCGAATCCTGGCGGCGGCAGGGCTGGGTCGAGATTTCAAAGACGGGTCTGCACATCCGCGACCGCGCGGCCCTGCTCGCGGTGTGCAAGCGAAGCTCGAAACTTCATATTTGACGAGAGCGACAATTGGCGGCTGACGGACCACCCCGACGGGTCGACGGTTGCAGAGGAGTGAAAATGGAGCCGGCGTGTGCGAGCAGCTCAGCCCAAGAGGTTCCATGAGCCAGGCTTCGGCCTCGAAAGCAATACGATTTGGCTGATCCCCCTTCACCGCCGACCAACGCCGGCATAGCCAGGGAGACCTCATGCTGTGACAGATGAAATCGATTCGACGAACAGATCCGCGCACATCGAAAGCAAGACTGGACAACCTTTCTATCGATTTCACCTTCCATATCTTCACCTTGGCTCTGTTTTTGGTGATGACTGGTTCGCGTTGAGAGCTGAATCATTCGCCCGCTTTTTCGGCACACCAACCTTTCTTGTTGCCCAGACCGCGATCGTTGCTGTCTGGATATTCGTGAACGTGATGGGCTTTACCACTTTCGATATTTATCCCTTCATTCTTCTCAATCTCGCTTTCAGCCTACAAGCTGCATATGCCGCGCCACTCATTTTGCTTGCACAAACGCGCCAGGCGGATCGCGACAAAGTGCACGCCATTGCGGACGCAGAACATCGAGATGCCTTGCATCACATAAGCGAAGAACGTGCGACGGTTGCTGCCCAGCAGACGGCGCTCCTGGTGAGCCTAATTCAACAGAACAATGACCTCACAGAGACAATCAAATCGCTCACGGAGAGAATTGAAAATTTGACGAGTGAGGTCCACAAGAAGCTGCTCGACTAACGGAGGCTTGGGCGTCGGCGCAGTGGATCCGACGTAGACATCGCCATTTTTCAATTCGAGAAAGTGGACATTCCACACTGCGCCAGTCTCCCTGCGCTCCTGCGGAGCTTCGGGAGACAACCTACGCCGAATGATACACAAGAGGCCTGCCACTCGAAGCCGCGAAGCGTGGCCTGCCAGCCGAAGCTCACGGGGCTGGCGTGTCCGCCTACGCTGAAACTTCGACGCCCATACGCTGTCGCCATGAGCCGCCTGCGCTCGCTTCGCGAGCGTAGGCTGGCGCACCCGACAGGATGAAAGTGAGAACTGGAGGGTAAAAATACAAATCACTGAACGGAGGGCGGACTGTGCGCAGCCCAAACCGAATTCGTCTCGTGTCCCTGCAACTAGGGGCTAATTACGCATAGCAGTGGAACTCGAAAATTCAGTTCACACGATTTGCGCCTGTTTGCGGAAGATCTCCGAGGAGGGCAGACCCGAAGATCGACGGTCCAATTTTGTCTGACGAAGTCCAGACTTATCTGACGCCCAACATGACTGGCGCTCCCACGGGGAATCGAACCCCGGTTTCAGCCTTGAGAGGGCCGCGTCCTAACCGCTAGACGATGGGAGCATTCCGGTTAAGCCGGCGCTTATACAGTCGAGGCCGCCGGGGGATCAAGCGAGCCGGGCGCCTCCATTTCCAGCGGCGAAAAATCCGCGCCGTCGAAGACATAAGCGGCCAGCATTGCGCGGTTCGCGACACGCGGCGCGGCGATCAGCCAAACGAAACCGGTCTCTGCCGCACCGTCGCGATCGCGCGGCGACGGCTCGGCGCGGCCCTCTGGATGAGAATGATAGCAGCCGAGAATTTCGCTGCCTCGCGACCGCGCCGCATGCAGGGCACGGAAGTGATCGGCCGGATCGATCTCGAAGCGGTCCGCATCCACGCTGATATTCCGCGCCGGATGCAGTGCCGTCACGACGAAGCGATCGTCGTGTCGAGTGCCTTCGATCAGGCCGCAGCATTCGCTTGGGCTTGCGGCGAGTGCCTCGCGCGCGATCTGCGCCCGCAACGCGTCGGGCAGGACGAGACGTGTCACCGTGCCGGCGGCGCAACGCGCGCCACGAGGTGGCCGTCATCGGTGCTGAGGATGTCGATCTCGTCGCCATGCTCGGAGTGGACCTGCAGGATGATCCGGCCGGGCTGGGTCTGCGTGCTGACGATCCGCGCACCGACCGGCAGCACGAAGGCCTGACTGCCGGTCGACGGCGCGCTCATCCCTCGGCCGGAAAGCTTCATCATCATGCCGGCGGCTAGCCCGATCAGCGCCAGGATGATAAGCGCGGTGAGCACGATGACGGCGAGCCGCGCCGCGCGGTAGGTCGCCGTGCCTCTGGGATCGGCCTGCGCTTGAATGTCTGACACAGCATCCTCCGAGGAAACGCCGCGCCGCGCGGTGGTCGGCGCCGAGCAGGCGGGTTGGCGGCTGGACCGGTTCCTGGCCGCGGC
>DATEZM010000217.1:0-3001 GCA_035255625.1 Rhizomicrobium sp.
GCGAAGAGTTGCTGCAGGCGCTCGACAGATTCGCCCAGCGCGAACGCCAGTTCGGCGGCATCTCGGAAGCGGTCGCATGACCACGCACATGCCCCATCCCGCGGACCACGCGCCAGGCTATCGCGCCGTCCGGTTCAATGCCGACTGGATCACCAGGCCTCTGTTCGGCATCGTGCTTGCTGTTGCCGTCGTCGCGGCGATCTTCGGCGGAACCGGCTACATCGCGGCTTTCGCGGCGCTGGTGGGCGTCGGCGCGGCACGCGAATGGCATCGCATGGTCGGCGAGCGTGTATTCGGCCCCGCTTTCATCCTCTCATCGCTCGTGATCGTCGCGGCGTTGGCGGCCGAGGCGATGTGGCCGAAAGGGTCGATCGGCTGGGCGATACTGGGCGGCGGCGCCGTTGTCGTTGCCGCGTATGCCGCATTCGCCAAGCTGCTGCCTGCCTGGCATGGCGCCGGCCCGGTCTATATCGCGACCGCGCTGCTGGCGGTCGTCATGCTGCGCGAAGCGCCGCACGGTGCCGTGGTCATCGTGGGCATGTTTCTCGCGGTGTGGGCGACCGACACCGCTGCTCTCATCATCGGCAATCTCGTCGGCGGCCCCAGGCTGTGGCCGGCGCTGTCGCCAAACAAGACGTGGTCCGGTACGCTCGGCGCCATCGCGGTCGCCGCGCTGGTCGAGGCCGGCTATGTCGCGGTCATCGGTGGCCGCGCCGTCGACGCTGCGCTCTACGGTGCCGGCATTGCGGTTCTCGCTCACACCGGCGACCTCGCCGAGTCCTGGGTCAAGCGCATCTTCCAGCGCAAGGATTCGGGCGGCATGATTCCCGGGCATGGCGGCGTGCTCGATCGCATCGACTCGACGCTTGTCGTTGCACCGGTCGTTGCTGGGTTGGTTCTTTTCGCCGGCTTCAACCCGTTGTTCGGAGTCCATTCGTGAACGCTCTGGCCGCCACCCGTCCTGCCTTTGCAATCGAGACGCTCGAACCCGTGCTGGCGCGCAGCGTCACCGTGCTGGGCTCGACCGGCTCGATCGGCGTTTCGACGCTCGATGTGGTCGCCCACGCCCGCGCCACCTATGGCGCACACGCCATGCCCGTCGAAGCGCTCACCGCGCAAGCCAATGTCGACGGCCTGATCGGCCAGGCCCGCGCCATCAAGCCCAAGGTCGCCGTTATCGGCGACGACAAGCTGTACGGCAAACTGAAGGACGGTCTCGCCGGCACCGGCATAGAAGTGGCTTCCGGAAGGGCCGCCGTGATCGAAGCTGCGGCGCGTCCGTCCGCGACCGTGATGGTGGCGATCATGGGCGCCGCCGCGCTCGAGCCCGCGCTCGCCGCCGTCGCCCGCAGCGCCACCGTAGCGCTCGCCAACAAGGAGTGCATCGTCGCCGCCGGCGGCGTGTTCCATCGCGCGCTGGCCAATTCGACGGCCAGCGTCATCCCCGTCGATTCCGAGCACAATGCGGTGTTCCAGGTCCTGAACGGGGAGGGCGCGCGCGAGGTCGAGAAAGTCACGCTGACCGCGTCCGGTGGCCCATTCCGCGACTGGACCTTGGAGCAGATGTCCGTCTGCACGGTGGAGCAGGCGGTCGCGCATCCCAACTGGTCGATGGGCGCCAAGATCTCGGTCGACAGCGCCACGCTGATGAACAAGGGGCTCGAGTTGATCGAGGCGCATTTCCTGTTCGCGCTGCCGCCCGAGAAGCTCGACGTCGTGGTGCATCCGCAGTCCATCGTCCATTGCCTCGTCTCCTACGAGGACGGTTCGACGCTCGCCCATCTTTCCGCGCCCGACATGCGCACGCCGATCGCCCACGCGCTCGCGTGGCCGCGCCGCATCGCCTCGCCGTCGCGCCGTCTCGATCTCGCCGAAGTCGGGCAACTCACCTTTCGCAAGCCGGATCACGAACGTTTCCGCTGTCTTGGCATTGCGATGGAGGCGATGCGCCGCGGTGCGCTGGCGCCGACCGTGCTCAATGCCGCTAACGAGATCGCGGTCGATGCCTTCCTCAATCGCCGCATCGGCTTCCTCGACATCCCGCGCGTGGTCGAGACCACGCTCGCGGAATCGCCGGAGGCGAACGCGCCCTGCGACACATTGGAAGCGGTCCTCGCCGCCGACGGTCGCGCCCGCGCGCGCGCCAGCGAAGCCTGCCGGCGAGTGGTGAACTAATGGCATCACTTCCTTTGAAGCGCACAGAACAAGGCTGCCAATGAACAACGCGCTGCAGTTTCTCTCTGGTTGGCCGCTCTACGCCGTTCCGGCTTTCCTCTTTCTGATCACGGTCGTGGTCTTTTTCCACGAACTCGGACATTTTCTCGTGGCGCGCGCCTGCGGCGTGCGCGTCGAAACTTTCTCGATCGGTTTCGGTCGCGGCATCGTGCGCTGGCACGACCGCCACGGCACGCAATGGAAGATCGGCTGGCTCCCGCTTGGCGGCTTCGTGAAATTCTATGGCGACGCCGACGGCGCCAGCACGCCAGATCGCGAAGCCGTCGCGCGGATGAGCGCCGCCGATCGCAAGGTGGCATTCCCGTTCAAGCCGCTGTGGCAGCGCGCCCTGATCGCGGTGGCTGGGCCGGTCGCGAACTTTGTCTTGGCGGTTGTGATCCTCACCGGTCTCTTCATGCTGCACGGCATCGTCGTGGTGCCACCTGTCGTGGGCGACGTCGCTCCGCATAGTCCCGGCGCCCAGGCCGGCTTCATGACCGGCGACCGCATCGTCACCGTTGATGGCACGGCGATCGAGAGCTACGCAGATGCGGCCGAGATCGTCTCGCTCAGCGCCGGCCAGAACCTGCCGATCACGATCGATCGTGGTCGCAACCGCCTGACGCTGTGGGCGGTGCCGAAGGAAACGACAATCACCGATCCTTTTGGCAACCGTCAGCATGTCGGTGACCTCGGCCTATCGCCGCCCGCGCCACCTGTGATCGACACCGTCGATGCCGGCAAGCCTGGAAGTCGTGCAGGTCTGCGCGGTGGCGATCGCATCGTC
>DATEZM010000218.1:0-2932 GCA_035255625.1 Rhizomicrobium sp.
CAGAGATCAGGCCACGCTGGTCGTCTTTCACGGGGCGCGTTGCGAAACTCGCCGAGCGCATGATTCGAGGCTCCAGTTTCGGAGCTTGAATCACGCGCACGGCCGTATCATCAACCCCGGCACGGCCCTTAGCGGGGCCGCTAAATGATCTGAAATTACTTCCGCTTTCGGCGGAATAGCGGACATGGCCGGACTTGCTGTTGGCTCGACCCGGTCGCGAATGGTAGAGATCCTATGCAGGCGCGGCGGGCAGGGTGATACCGTTTCGGTGTAACCCCACCACCAAGGCGTAGGAGAGCCTGATGACGGTCTGCACAGTAAACCACCTACCTGCCGCAACGCATGGTGAGACGGCGCGGTGTCTATTTGCAATCGAATTGAGCAAGCAAAGCTGGGTTATTGGATTCATTACGCCGCTTTCCGCGAAGATCAACCGCCGCATCCTGAGTGGAGGCGATTGGAGAGGTCTACTCGAGTTGATCGAGGAGATGCGAGCACGTGTCAGCCGAGAGACGGGTCGGGCGGTCGAAGTGATCTCGTGCTACGAGGCCGGTTATGATGGTTTCTGGTTACACCGGCAGCTCGAAGCGCACGGCATACGCAATTACGTTATTGATCCGGCAAGCCTGCAGGTGGACCGGCGGGTGCGACGAGTAAAGACGGATCGGATCGACACGGAGCGGTTGCTGCGTTCGCTGATGGCGTATCTGCGCGGCGAGCCGAAGGTGTGGAGCGTGGTGCGCGTGCCCAGCGTTGCCGAAGAGGATGCGCGGCGGCTCCACCGTGAACGTGATCGTTTGGTCTCCGAACGCGTTCAGCACGTCAACCGCATCAAAGGGCTTTGCGCGCTCCAAGGCATCTACGATTACCATCCGTTGCGCCCGCAGGCGATGGCGCGCCTGGAGCAATTGCGCACGGCGCAGGGCGTCGCACTTCCGCCGCGCCTAAAATCTGAGATCAAGCGGGAATTGCATCGCCTGGAACTCGTAGTTGAGATGATCGCCTCTCTTGAGGCGGAGCGCGACATTATTGCTGAGGATAAAGCATCGACGCATGTCAACGCCGAGAAGATCCAGGCTCTCCATAAGCTCAAGGCAATCGGCCCGGAGTTTGCCGCGGTGCTGGTTGGCGAGATATTCCATCGTGACTTCAACAATCGCCGCCAACTGGCGAGTTATGTCGGCTACGCGCCGAGCCCGTTTCAGAGCGGAAACGTGGCGCATGACCAAGGCATCAGTAAAGCTGGCAACCGCAAGGGGCGAACCACCGGGATCGAACTCGCCTGGCTGTGGCTGCGCTATCAGCCCGACAGCGATTTGAGCGTCTGGTTCCGGGCGCGTGTCGGTACCGTGAAAGGCCGCATTCGCCGAATCGCCATCGTGGCGTTGGCGCGCAAGCTGCTGGTGGCGTTATGGCGTTATCTTGAAACTGGCCTGGTGCCGCGGGGTGCCGTCCTCAAGGGGTGATAACAGGAGCATATGAGATCCAAGGTGGATGTGTGACCGGATTTCGACATGGCTGAAAGACGCCGCGGTAGAGAATGGTCCCATCCCCCTTGGAGCCCGCGCCCTCGCAACGCGCATGAGGGACCTTGGAACGGGTTGTACCCGGCCGGATATAAGTTGGTGCGGCGAGCGCCGCACGCATGCAAAGGGCTCGCCTTGGATCGGAACGAAATCATAGCTGAAACAAACGCAGGAGGGACCCAGCAGGAAAATATTTGCGATCTCTACGATGATGTTACGGATGTGGGCGCACCCTCAAGCCCTGCGCCTTCGGCGCACCGTTTCGCGGCTGCGGGGCTTGACCGCGCACCCAAATCCGTACGTCTAGTCGCCGGCTTCAACCAATTTGAAAGGATTGGATGATTCGCTCTTGCTGCGATTCGAGCGGCGGAGGGAAATCATGGCTGTAAAGGACATCGCGGTAAAGAAGTATGTGGTGCGGTTGAGTGCGCAGGAGCGCGAGCAACTGGAAGCACTTGTCCGCAAGGGCAAAGGCCCGGCGAGACGGCTGCTGAAGGCGCGCATTCTCCTAAAGGCCGATGTCTCGGAGGGCGGGCCAGGGTGGAGTGACAGTAAGATCATTGTGGCTTTGGACACCAGCGCGTCGATGCTCTACCGCGTGCGCAAACAACTGGTGGAAGAGGGGTTCGAGATGGTGTTGAGCCGCAAGCAGCGTGCGACGCCTGCGGTGGCGCGCATTTTCGACGGCGAGAAGGAGGCCAAGCTGATCGCACTTGCCTGCTCCAAACCGCCGAAAGGACGTGCGCGCTGGACGCTGCGGCTGTTGGAGAACAAGGTCGTGGAACTCGGCATCGTTGATCGCGCGAGCGACTCAACGATCCATCGCACGCTTAAAAAAACCGTCTCAAACCGCATCGCCGGCAGTGCTGGGTAATTCCGCCGAAGGCCAACAGCGCCTTCGTAGCCGCAATGGAAGATGTGCTCGCCGTCTACACGCGTCCGCATGATCCTGAGCGGGTGCTGGTGTGCCTCGACGAGACCTCGAAGCAACTCATCGCCGAGACCCGCCTGCCGATCCCGATGAAGCCTGGACAGGCGGCCCGTATCGATTACGAATACGAGCGCAACGGCACCGCCAACCTATTCATGCTGTTCGCGCCGCTCGAGGGCTGGCGCCACATCAAGGTGACGGACCGCCACACCGCCATCGACTATGCGCACGTCCTGAAAGATTTGGCCGATGTTCACTTCCCGCACAAAACGGCCATCGTGCTGGTCCAGGACAATCTCAACATTCACAGCAAGGCGTCACTTTACGAGGCCTTCCCACCGGCTGAAGCCAGACGGCTGGTCGAGCGGTTCGAATGGCACTATACGCCGAAGCACGGCAGTTGGCTTGATCTGGCGGAATCCGAACTTGGCGTCCTTGCCGCCCAATGCCTCGACCGCCGCATTGCCGACAAACA
>DATEZM010000219.1:0-6947 GCA_035255625.1 Rhizomicrobium sp.
CACCGACGCGTTTCGCGCCTGCAACGGCGAGCCACATCAATACACATTCTGGGACTACTTCGCCGGGTCATTCGACGGCAACAACGGCATCCGGATCTACCACATCATGCTGACGCCACAGGCCGCCGACCGCCTGAAAAGTTGCGCTATCGACAAATACATCCGCGAACGCGAGAAGCCCTCGGACCATGTTCCGATCTGGTGCGAACTGGATATCTGACATTCGCTCCTGCCTTCACAGTAGCGATAGGTCAGTCCACCCGCTCGATGATGATCGCTGGCGCCATCCCGCCGCCGGCGCACATCGTGATCAGGCCGCGTTTCAGATCGCGCCGTTCGAGTTCGTCCAGCATCGTTCCGATCAGCATCGAGCCAGTGGCGCCGATGGGATGACCCAGCGCCATGGCGCCACCATTGACGTTCACCTTGTCGCGGTCGAGCTTGAGGTCGCGGATGAATTTCTCCGCAACGACCGCAAAAGCCTCGTTCACTTCGAAAAGGTCGATGTCCTCGAGCTTCAGTCCCGCTCGCGCAAGCACGCGTCGGGCCGCCGGCACGGGCGCGTTCAGCATCAGCGTCGGGCAGTCGCCCTGGTTGGCCGTCGCCACAACACGGGCGCGCGGCTTGAGGCCGTGGGCCTTGGCATAATCGGGAGACGCCAGCAGCAACGCGGCGGATCCATCGACCACGCCCGAAGAATTGCCGGCGTGATGGATGTGCGTGATTTTGAGGTCCGGGTATTTCTGCAAGATCAGCGTGCGGAAGGTGAGACCGTCGGCATTAAGCGGCACGTCGGCGAGCTGCTCAAAAGATGGCTTGAGCGCCGCGAGCCCTTCCGCGGTCGTGCTCGGGCGCGGGAATTCCTCGCGATCCAACGCCACGGACCCGTCGTCGTTGTGAACAGCAACTAGGCTCTTTGCGAAATGGCCACCGGCGATCGCAGCCGCGGCACGCCTTTGGCTTTCGAGTGCAAGCGCGTCCACGTCCGTGCGCGAAATACCTTCTTTGGTCGCGATGGCGTCGGCGCATACGCCTTGGTTGGTCTGAGGATGAAGCGCGCGCAGATGGAGATTGCCGGTGTCAAACAGCGGTGGGCCGTCCTCTGCGCTCCGGCGGTTGGGCATGGACATCATCTCGGTTCCGCCGGCCACGACCAGATCGGCCATGCCGGCCATGATCGTCGACGCCGCGAGGTTCACCGACGTGATACCCGAACCGCAAAAACGGTCGAGCGTCACGCCGCTTGAGCGCATGTCGTAGCCGGCATCGAGCGCCGACATGCGGCCAAGATCGCAGCTTTGCGGGCCGCGCTGCGAACTCGTGCCCCAGATCACGTCGTCCACTTCGGCGGTGTTGATGCCGGTCCGTTCGGCCAGAGCCTTGAGCACGGTCGATCCCAGCCGCTGTGGATGGATCTGCGACAGCGCGCCCTTCGGGTACTTGCCGACGCCGCGTGGCGTGCGGCAGGCGTCGATGATCCAGGCGTCGGTCATGGCAGGTTTCCTTCCGCTGTCGTTCGTCGTTCAGGTCAGCGCAATTCTTCCGTCGCATTGCGCTCGAAAATCGCTTCCAGGCTCGTCAGATTCATTCCGTGTTTCAGCCAGTTGTAGGGCGTCAGATTCACCGACTTGATCATCGCGCGCGCGATGGCCCCGTCGGGCTCGAGGTCGAAGTCAAGCACGTTGACACAGCCGGTGTCCTGCTCGAACCCACCCATAGCAGCAAGGCCGGCGCCACACGCCCAACTCAGGAGTAACCGGTTGATGCCCTCGTGCGCCACCACCAGCGCTGTATGCCAGCCGGGCGCCTTCAAGAGGCGCTCGATCGAGGCCACGGCGCGCGCCTGCGCTGCGTGGTAGCCTTCGATGCCGTCGATCTCTGCCAGCGACCCCGCCTCCGAGAAGCGGAGCTTCATGCGCTCGATCAGCTCGGAGCGGCTCTTCGGCGGTGGGTCCATCGGCCGGTTGGTGATCTCGACCAAGCCCTCATCGATCTCGAGCGTCGGTGGCGCCTTCTGCGCTGCCAGGACGCCGGACGCGGTCTCGTGCGTGCGTGGATAACCGGAACAGACTGCACGGTCGAAGGCGACGTGCGCCAGTGCCGCGCCCGCCGCTTCAGCCTGCAGCCGGCCGCGCTTAGTGAGCGGCACGACATTTATCGCGCCGTCCGCGACGACATGCTTGGCGAGGTAGTCGACATGGCCATGGCGCATCAGATAGATGCGCCGCCGTGCCTCGGTTCCGGGAAGTGCGCTCATGAACTGCTAGATCGCACCCGCGGTTTGCAGTTTCGAGACTTCGTCTGCCGAAAAGCCCCACGCCTTGAGCGCAGCATCGTTGTCGGCGCCTTCGGGCGGTCCCTGCACTTGCGGCGCGGTCCGCGAGAAGCGCGGCGCAGGCGCAGGCTGCACCACGCCACCGACATCGACGAAAGTCTGTCGCGCGACATTGTGCGGATGTTTCGGCGCTTCGGAAAGCGACAGCACAGGCGCATAGCACACATCACTGCCCAGCATGATCGTGTCCCATTCGTCGCGTGTCTTGGTGGCGATCACCGCCGCCAGTTTCTCCTTGAGCGACGGCCAGGCGCTTCGGTCCATCTGTGCGCCAAAGGCCGGATCGGAGATGCCGGTCTTCTCGATCAGCTCCTTGTAGAACTGCGGCTCTATTGAGCCCAGTGCGATGTATCTGCCGTCCTTCGTCTCGTAGGTGTCGTAGAAGTGCGCCCCCGAATCCAGGAGGTTCGCGCCGCGCTCGTCCTTCCACATGCCCATCGCGGACATGCCGTAGAACATTGCCATCAGCGACGCGGCACCGTCCGTCATTGCGGTGTCGACGACCTGGCCTTTGCCGGACCCGCGCGCCTCCAATATTCCGCACACCACGCCGAACGCGAGGTAGAGCGCGCCACCGCCGAAATCACCTACCAAATTGAGAGGCGGAACGGGCTTGCCCTTGCCATGGCCGATGCCATGCAGAGCACCCGTCAGCGCGATGTAGTTGATATCGTGACCTGCAGCGTCGGATAGCGGACCGGTCTGCCCCCAGCCCGTCATGCGGCCATAGACGAGTTTCGGGTTGCGCTTGAGGCAGACATCGGGACCGACGCCCAACCGTTCCATCACGCCGGGACGAAAGCCTTCGAGCAGCGCGTCCGCCTTGTCGATGAGCTTTAGCGCCGCTTCGACCGCCTCTGATCTTTTCATGTCTAACGCGACCGCCTTGCGGCCCCGATAAGTCACTTCGGACTTCGCCGGCGAACGTCCGCCCTTGCGGTCGATGCGGATGACATCGGCACCCATGTCCGAAAGCAGCATTGCCGCGAAGGGGCCGGGCCCGATTCCCGCGAACTCCACAACTCGAACGCCTTTCAGGGGACCCATTATATTCCTCATCGCAATTGCGCCGCATTTCCCTCTTAGCTGGCCCGTGCGGACAGGACAACAGAAGGGGAAACGCATGCGGCGCAGCGCTATCGCGGCTTTCGCCCTCGCCCTTGCGGCCGCTACGGCAAGTGTCGCGGATGCCGCTCCGAAGCTTGTCTTGCGCGTCGACAAGGTCTCCGCCGTCATCGTCCGCGACCACCTGGTGGTCAGCGCGACCGGCGCGGTCCGCAGCGGCGGCTGGTCGATGCCGCGGCTGCACCTGAAGGAGTTCCACATCCCGGAATCCGACACCGAGGTGATCGAATTCCTCGCCTCACCACCCGCTCCTGGCGCGGTCGTTATCCAAGCGTTGCTGCCGGTAACGGCCACGGCTGTATTTCCGTTGCCGCACTACGCAACGGTTCAGGTGAAGGTAGTATCGGAGACCAACAGCGTCGTCGCGCCGGTCGGGCGCCAAGACAACCGCGCCGAACTGGGACGTTAGACGTCTCGCACGCGGCCGGGAACACCGAGGCTGCACTCCAGCGCGCTGCGATCCCAGCGGCCTGTATCCGCCGCCGCGGCGTAACTTGTTTGGAGAAACGCGAGGAGCAGACCGTCGGGATCGGCCGAGGCCTGTACCGTGTCGTAGGGCAGGATGAATTCCTGGAGTTTGGCATCGAATTTTCCACCCGCCACGGCTCGCTCGCGATAACCCTGCGGCTCTGGATAGGCATAGGAGTAAAATGCGGCCTGCGGAAACACATCGTTTCCGGGCCAAAAACCTGCGCTGCAAACCTCGTGCGAATAGGCTTCGCGCGCCACCGCATCGGGAAGACCCGGTACGCCGCCGGGATGCGGCGGTGCCGCGCGGCCGGAGAAACGCGTGACTGCGAGATCGAAGCTGCCCCAGAAGAAATGCACGGGACTGCATTTGCCCAGAAAACCGCTGCGGAAAAGTTTGAAGATCCGGTCGGCCTGCAGCAGCGCGCGCCAGAATCGATGCGCCGCGTCTGGATCGTAGCTGGCATGCGTATCGTCATCAGAAAAACGAATGGGATCGACCAATTCATTTGGCATCTCGACAATCGAAACGCTAACGCCCAAATCCGTCAGCAATGCCGTAAATGCGCGAAAGAAATCGGCCACGCTGCGCGGCTTCAGCGCGATCCATCCCTCAGCCCCCGCGCTTGTGCGAACGGCAACCCGATGCGCGATGAAGTCAAACTCGATGTCCAGCGCCTCGCCACCGGCGGGAATCGGCGACGTGCTGAGACCACGCGCTGTCACGTAGAGCGGCACCTGCCAAGAATGATTAACCCAGGGCGTCAACGCCAGTCGAACCTTGCCGACGATCTGTGTCCAGAGCTGCAGAGTCATCGCCGTCTCGCGCCACGCTGCGTAAGGCAGTTCGGGCCACGCCGTGGTCATTGCGCCGGCTGGGCGTCCGCTGCGGCCTGAAGGGCACGGTCGATGATCTTGGCGAGAATTTCCGGCTCGCGCGCACCCGAGATCATGAATTGGCTATCGAAGATGAAGGTCGGCACACCACTGATGCCCATCTGGTTGGCCATCCCTGCCTCGCGCTCGACAGCGGCAAGATCGGCATCCTTGGCTAGCAGGGCACCGACCAATTCCGTGTCCATGCCTGCCGCACCCGCAATATCGGTCAGCACCGTCGCGTCGCCGACATCGCGGCCATCGACGAAATAGGCCCGGAACAGGCCTTCCACGACATCATCCTGCACACCGGCGCTGGCCGCCCAGCGGATCAGCCGATGTGAGTCCAGCGTGTTGGGACTCTTGGCGATCTTGCCGAAGGCGAAGTCGATGCCCTCGCCGGCGCCTTCGCTGCGAATGACGTCGCCCATCGCGGCCGTGCGCAGCGTGTCGCCGAACTTAGCTTTCAGATACGCGCGGCGATCGACGCCTTCGCGCGGGATCGTAGGGTCAAGCCGATAAGGCCGCCAAAGGACCTCGACAGAAACATCCGGGCGCATCGCCAGCGCCCTAGCAAGCCTTCGCTTTCCAATATAGCACCACGGGCACACGGTATCGGAGACAATATCGATCTGCATGCCACCAGCTTAGACTAGACTTCGCATCGCACGAAGCTTGAAACACGGGACAACGTCGCGATGCTGGTTTGACGGAACCCTAAGCCGCTGCCGCGGTCACGACCCGGTTTCGGCCGTTGCGCTTCGCCGTGTAGAGCGCCTGATCGGCGCGGTGAAGGAGCGCCTCTGCTGTATCGCCTGCCCCCTGCGTGCCTGCAACGCCGATGGAGATCGTTATGCCAAGCGTTCCGGGCGCGCGACTGATCACGATGGGCGTCGTTTCGATCGACTTTCGCAGCCGCTCCGCGATTGAATAAGCAAGACTCATGTCGGTGTCAGGCATCACAACGACGAACTCCTCGCCGCCATAACGGCAAGCGAGATCAATACCGCGCACATTGGCCGATATGCGATTGGCGAATTCCTTCAGGACCTCGTCACCGATGTCGTGGCCGTGCCCGTCATTGACCGCCTTGAAATAATCGATGTCGAGGATGAGAAAGGCGAGTGGTTTGCCATTGCGCACGGCCGAACCGACGAGATTGTCGAGGTGGCGCGCCATGTAGCGACGATTGTGCAGGCCCGTCAGCTGATCCGTAATCGCCATCTCAAGGCTCAGCTGGACGTTATGGCGCAACCGGTCGGAGTAGCGCTTCTTACGAAGTTGCGTGCGGACCCGCGCGACGAGTTCGTTCTTGTCGACCGGCCTCGTCAGGTAGTCGTTGACTCCCATTTCGAGCGCCTGGTTGAGTTTGCGCCTGTCGCCATCAGTGACAATCACGAGAATCGGGACGTGGCGACCTTCCGGCAAGGAACGCAGCTGCGAGCAAAGCCGCAAACCGTCGAACCCACGCATGCCCAGACTGACCACGATGAGGTCGAAGTCCCCGCCGCGAACACGAACGAGCGCCTCCTCGAACGTGTCGACCGAAGCAACTTCATGTCCACCCGGTTGAAGTGCGGCCGAGAACCAAGCTACCGATTCCGGCCGGTCCTCAATAACGAGAACGCGCCCAGCAGGATTGGCGTCGATAAGCGTAGTGGCAGGATCGAGAAGGCCCATACTCTGGCCGGTGGTCTCACGCATGCGCAGCTCGTCAGTCATCATCTTCAGGCGCACGAGGCTTCGCACCCGCGCGAACAGCGCCGCATCGTCGACCGGTTTGGTGAGGAAGTCGTCGGCGCCGGCGTCGAGCCCTGCGACGCGGTCCGATGGCTGATCTAACGCGGTCACCATCACGACAGGGATATGCGCCGTCCTTGGATTGGCCTTGATGCGGCGGCAGACCTCAAAACCGTCCATACCGGGCATCATCACATCGAGGAGCACAATGTCGGGTGCGCCCTGTTCGATCTTAGCCAGACACTCCAGCCCATTGAAAGCGCTGACGACTTCGAAATACTCGGCCGTCAGCTTCGCTTCGAGAAGCTTGACGTTGGAGAGTATGTCATCGACGACCAGTACGCGCGCCGTCATGGCAATGCCTTACCCGATGAATCTGCGGACAGTGTCCAGGAAGCTGGTG
>DATEZM010000220.1:0-2201 GCA_035255625.1 Rhizomicrobium sp.
TTCAAGTCTTCTTCGTTGACCACGCCACGCTCGACCAGCTTCTTGCCAAACTGCTCGATGGGGTCGCGCTTCTCGCGCATTTCCGTAACTTCCTCGCGGGTTCGGTATTTGGCCGGGTCGGACATGGAATGGCCGCGATAGCGGTAAGTGTTCATCGAAAGGATGATGGGGCCCTTGCCACTGCGGCAATAGTCCATCGCCTCCAGGCCCGCCTGCTGCACGGCTTCCACGTCCATGCCGTCTACATTGATGCCGGGGATGCCGAAGGAGACTCCGCGCTTGGAGAAATCCGACACCGCGCTGGAGCGTGCCACGCTGGTTCCCATGGCGTACTGGTTGTTCTCGATCACATAGACGACCGGCAGCTTCCACAGCTCGGCCATGTTGAAGCTTTCATAGACTTGGCCCTGGTTGGCGGCGCCGTCGCCGAAATAGGTCAGGCAGACCCCGTCATTGCCCCGGTATTTGTTGGCGAACGCCAGCCCGGTGCCCAGCGGCACCTGGGCGCCGACAATGCCGTGACCGCCATAGAATTTCTTGTCCTGGCTGAACATGTGCATCGAGCCGCCCTTGCCCTTGGAATAGCCGGTGGAGCGGCCGGTCAGCTCAGCCATCACACCCTTGGGGTCCATGCCCGCGGCCAGCATGTGGCCATGGTCGCGATAGGCGGTGATCAGCTGATCGTTGGAGCGGACATTGGCCTGCATGCCGACGACCACCGCTTCCTGGCCGATATAGAGATGGCAGAACCCGCCGATGGCACCCATTCCGTAAAGCTGGCCGGCCTTTTCCTCGAACCGGCGGATCAGCAGCATGTCACGCAGCGCCTTCAGCTCCTGTTCCCTGCTGAAGGGCGGCGGCGCCCCCTGCTCCTGAACGGCATCGGTGGCGGCGCTTTTTTTGGGTGTAGCCATGGCGTTTCCGGATGAGAGAGCGAATTTGTTGTCTGTAGCTCAACTCAAACCGCCATGAAAGGATTTGCGTCACTTCACGAAAACTCGTCATCCCGCACTGCAATGCGGCGCGACATTTTCGAAATCTATTTGAAGCGAAATTGTAATTTGAGGACTAGGTCCTGTGGACTCTAAGGATTCCCTTTTATCAGCAAATCAGATTCAAGGCTTCTTTTGGGGAGGCGGCCTTGGGTGTGATGGATCGTTTGGTTTTGAGCGACGTGGCTTGGGAGCGGATGGCGCCCCTGATCATAGGTCGGCCTGGCCAGAAAGGCTCCACTGGGCGCGACAACCGGATGTTCGTGGAGGGCGTGCTTTGGATCGTGCGTACGGGCTCTCCTTGGCGTGATCTTCCGGAAGCGTTTGGGGATTGGAACAGCGTATTCCGGCGCTTCAGCCGGTGGAGCATCAAGGGCGTCTGGTATCGGATGTTCGAGGCGATGTCCGATGATCCGGACTTCGAATATCTGATCATCGATTCCACCATTGTCCGAGCCCATCAGCATGCTGCCGGGGCTAAAAAAGGGGGCCTGAAGATCAAGCGATCGGCCGCTCGCGCGGCGGCCTGAGCACCAAAATACATATGGCCGTCCGAGGCCTGGGTTGTCCGGTGCGCTTCACGCTGACGGCAGGTCAGAAGGGCGATGCACCGCAAGCCGCCGCGTTGATCGAGGGGTTTCCTGCCGAGGTCGTCATGGCCGATACGGCCTATGACGCTGATCATCTGCGCAAAGCCATCGCCGCCAAGGGTGCGCTCGCCGTCATTCCCAACAACCCGTCACGGGCGCTCAAATATCCGCTCGACAAACATCTCTATGCCCAACGCCATCTCGTGGAGTGCTGCTTCTCAAAGCTCAAGCAGTTCAGGCGCGTCGCAACGCGCTTCGAAAAAACCGCTCGGAACTATCAGGCCGTGGTCACCCTTGCCGCCATCATCCTATGGATGCGATAAGTGTCCACAGGACCTAGGGGTTGTTTCAGTCGGCTTAGGGCATTTCGGCACGTATGCCGCACACGGTCAAAAGAGCTTGGAATTGCGGCCGACCGGTACAGACCGACACAGCAATCGAGTTCACCTCGCAAGTGGTGTCGTCATTGACTGAAAGGACTAGCGCGAATTCACAATCGCTCAGTATTTTTAGGGGGCCGCAATGGAGAAGCTCGTCGTACTCGGGAATAGCGTCTGGCAGATGTTCTTGACATTGCCGCCGATCACTCAATGGGCGGTATCGATGCTTGTCGTGTGCT
>DATEZM010000221.1:0-3048 GCA_035255625.1 Rhizomicrobium sp.
CAAGGTTCCGGCGATGCTCGCCGAGATTCAGGCGACGCTGTTCAAGGAAGCCAAGGCGCGGCTCGATGCCAATATCCGCACCGACATCACCACGTGGGATGCGCTGGCGGAGTATTTTGGCGCTGGCGCCGGTGAAGACGACAATGACGAGTTCAAGGGCTGGGTGCGCGCGCCATGGTGCAGGGCAACCGGCGCGGAACTCGACGCAATCGACGCCAGGCTGAAAACGCTGAAGCTCACGCTGCGCAACACGCCGACGGACCAGCCGAAGACGTTCGGGCCGTGCATCTTCACCGGCAAGCCGGGCATGGAAGAAGTGCTGATCGCGCGGGCGTACTGACTAGGAGCGCCTAAAGGCAACCGCCTTCTTCGATCACGCCAGAGATACGCGCAATCCTGCCAAGCGTATCGGTTTGCCATACGACCTCGGCAGCATTGCCGCAAACCGTTCCCCATTCGTAACGTAGCGTCCGCTTCCAGTCATCACTGGTCGGGCAAATCGTGTAGACCGCGCCGGTGGGAACCGGCTTGCCCTGCGCAACGCAGTTTGCCGCTGGCGGCGCGATGGGATGAAAACCCTTATCCGTCAGTTCGTCGACCATTGCTTGCAAAGGTGACCCGACGGGAAATTTGCGGGTCAATATAGCTGTGAAATTTTTGTCGGTCCGGGGACCGTCGCCCCATTTCTCGCCGTCAACAATGTCACGGGCGATCAGCGGCGGGTCCTGATTGTTCACGAAGCTAGCAACTACAAACCCTACGGCGAACTCGGTCCCTCTCGGATCGACTAGAAAACGAATGCCGATCCACACCACCAAAATGGCGATTAGAGCGAGGAGGCTGGCGCCGATCCGGAGCAACCAGAGACGAAGAGTGTTCACCGCCCCACCGGCACCATGGCGGCGAGGGGGACCTGGTAGGACGGCATGTTGTCGATCAGCGCCTTGATGTCGACGGGCGGCGGGTGGTCGATGCCGCTGCCTTTCACCTTTTCGCCCAGCTCAGTGACGTTGAAGCCCATCTGCAGGTCATAGGTCCGGTCCGGCTGGTTCCTTAAGCGCTGCTCGGCCTCGTACCAGCGCTGCTTGACCTTGCCGTCGCCGCAGCTGCCGCGCTCGTCGCCATCGGCGCCCCAGCGCAGCTCGACGCAATGATAGGGATCGAACGAGAACGCGAACAGCCGGTGCACCATGTCGTCGAACGTCATCGACACGGGGCGCTTCGCCGAGTTCAGATAGGTGATGGTGCAGGCGGTGCTCTCCGCGGCATAGGCCTTCTGGAGATCCTCCTTCAGGAAATTGCCGTCATAGACGATGCGCGGGTCGCGCTTCGTCCACAGATCGATCATCTCCGCCATGTCCTTGTAGAACTGCGCGAAGGCGGCCTTGATGCGCGCATCGCGCGATGGCGTCGAATAGGTTTCCCACTCCAGGTTTTCCGAACCGTAGATATTATCCGGCAAGCGGGCGGGATGCTCCTTGACGGCAATGCCGTCCTTGAGATCGAGATCGACATATTGGGCGCGATCGTTCAGGTCGTTGCACAAGGTACCCATCGTCGCCTTGAGCTCGTAGACCGGGTTGAAATCCATCCGCCCGCCACTGACCGCGACACGGACATACTCGTAGAAGCCGAGTTCTTGGCCATTGTAGACAAAGCGCGCCTTGGCAACGTCGTTCTTCGGATTGGGCTCGGTACCGGTGTACTGGATGAGCGAGAAATCGGCGATCTGGTCGTTCTCGGCATAGGCGAGATGGCCGCCGATGAGATGGCCGTCGGCATCGTGATGCGCAGCGATCAGCTTGAACGGGCGCCAATTCTTCAAGCCACCGCCGAGCCGCATCGGACTTTGGCCGAACTGAGCGCCATAGACGCTGCGCGTGATGGTGAAGTCGGGATGAGCATCCATGTAATAGATGCGCCCGTCGTCATCGACCTTCCAGACGATGCCGACATGGCCGTTCACGTCATAGACGATGGTGCCGGGATGAATCGTGCCCGGCTGAAGCGCCGGCGCGTAGAAGTCCGACAGCACGCCGCGTTTCTCCGCGGCGTCGGTGCGATAGGTGCCGGAGAACACCGTGTCCATCATCTGACGCAGCGCGGTGGGGCCGTCGATGCCGGCGCCACGGTCGATGATCTCGTGGCGGCCGGTCGCGCGATTGGCGGCCTTGGTGTAGCGCAGATCGCCACCCTCCCCGCTCACACCGTCGACATAGCCGAACGGCAGTCCGTTCTTCCAGGCATAGTAGCCGCGCAGGAGGTAGGGCAGCTTGGCGCAGTCCACGTCGATGTCGATGAAGTGCTGGTCGGTCTTGCGATAAGGATTGGCCTCGTCGCGAAGGCAGCTCTCGGAGGAACTGCAATTGCTCGCGCCAAGGGCCGTGACGAATTTGCCGAAGCCTTCCTCGTCGGCCGCCGTCCAGTGGTCGCGCAGGATTCGCCAAGGCGCCGCTGCTGCGTTTCCCGCACAGAGGCAAACCAAAATCAACGCCAGCACGACCGCGCGCATGATTCCCCGAAAAACTTCTCCCGGTCGCAACGCTCCCGGCGCGTACCATCAGAGTCAAGGCAACGCCAGCGTCGCGGTAAAGTTTGCAGGCGTGTGTTGCGTGAAGCCGGCGAAAATCGCGACGGCGCGCTGCAGACATTTTGTTGCACGGAAACAATGGTATCCGGCTATAAATTGCGTGACAGGCGCCTCGCACTAATCTAAGAAGCTAAACCATAACGAACGCAGGGCGCGATCACAGCGGCCAAGTTCAGGGAGAAAACCGCGGTAGCGGAGCAGAAAGGCCGGCACGCCGGCCTTTCGCATTTTCGGGACATTCGGCAAGCATGGGCGACTCGTGCAGGGTGACTCATGTTCGATCGGATGTTCGCACTCGATGCGCATGGCACGACCGTCCGGCGCGAGCTCGTGGCCGGCGCCACGACCTTTTTCACCATGGCCTATGTGATGTTCGTCAACCCGGCGATCCTGGCCAAGACGGGGATGGATCCCGGCGCGGTGTTCGTCGCCACCTGCCTCGCCTCGGCATTGGCCTC